>CAIUHT010000287.1 GCA_903898975.1 uncultured Planctomycetaceae bacterium | reverse complement strand
TTCAATCGCTAATTCAGCGACTGCAGAATCTCTTCAGTGATGTCGAGCGCGTTCTGGTAGACCACGTTCTGGTTGATCAAGGCCAGCACTTCCTGGTGAGTACGCTCTTCGTCAACCGCTTGCGACGAATACCGCAGCACCAGCTTGATGTCGTGCGTCTCGGCATACTTCGAGATCTGCTCGAGCATGGTCCGGTGCGTCTTGATGTTCAGCTGCTTTTCCGCATCGACCACCTGCTGAATGTGATTCTGCCGGAACATCTCCAGGTCTTTGGCCTTCGACTGCAACTCTTCCGCCAGCCGTTTCTGTTCGGCCGATTCCGGTTTGGCCCGTCGGGCCTCTTCTCGCAACTGCAGCAGGGCCTGCTGTTTCTCGTTGAAGGTCTTCTGTGCCTCGGCGACCTCTTTCTGCAGCCGGTCACGTTCGGCGACGTACTCCTTGTCGGCATTGAACAGCTTGGCCATGTCGACCGTGGCGATGGGGGGCCGCTGGCCCCGCTCCTCCTGACCCTGGGCGACCGGCCGCTGGGCCCATGACAGCCCCAGAAGCAATGCCAGGCACGAGCTGACCAACGTGGGAAGCGAATTCCGGAGCATGCGGGCACCTGAGGCGAACCGAGGAGTGTTGGGACAGGATCTCCCGGCATGGTAGTCGCGGCCCGTTCTGTCTGGCAAATCGCACAGCCGCCGCGAGAACAGGGTCGCAGACATCGGCCCGCAGTCGTCAGCTGGCAGCGGGACAGTCCATCTCAACAGCGGCTGCGAAATCTGGATCAACCTGCCTGACGCTGACCCGCCCACTTGGCGCAGCGATCCCCGCGATGGTCGCCCCACCCGGCCTCGCCTGGCACTGGGCTCGTGGAATCCGCCCCGTCACACGCTTCCGGCCGTTGACCCGAAATCCGCTGGCGGCAGGTCACTCGTGGGGAATGCGGCTTGTGAGGCGGACACCACGGTCTGCATAATCCCCCCTCAGCGCGCGTCGTGTGGGTGACCACTTTCAGCTCGGCCCGTCCTGGCTCGACGCCCGTTGGTCACGGTCACTGATTCCGCCCCTGTCCCCTCCTGCCACTCGGCCCGATGGTCGCGAGACTGCGTCCGCCAGGCCTCCCCGCTGGGGGACGCCTGGCACATGTTCAACCCCACCCCGGCTTTGACAACCTCAGGCAAAGCCAGCCCCCTCACTTTTTCCTCACCACCATGGCCGACTTTCTCTACTGCCTCAATTCGAGCACGATTCGTCCGGTCCCCATCCTCAAGAAGATCGAGATCGCCCGTCGGGCGGGCTATTGCGCCATCGAACTCTGGCACGACGATATCGACGCCCATCTTGCGCAGGGAGGCTCGCTCGCCGATATTCGCGCCGCAGTCGAGAGCGAAGGGCTGCAGGTCCCCACCACCATTTATCTCAAGGGCTGGTTCGAGACGACCGGTCCCGGCAAGCGGGCCGAATGGGACGAGTGTGCCCGACGCATGCGGCAGGCGGCGGCGGTTGGGGCCCGGCATGTCATCGCCGGCCCCCCGGGAGGTCGCGCCGACATCGAGCTGGGGGCTCGACATTACCGCGAACTGCTCGAACTCGGCTTGTCGCTCGGTGTTCGCCCCGCCATGGAATTCCTGGGGTTTGTCGAAGAACTGAACACCATCGAACTGGCGCTCGAAGTGGTCCAGCGGGCCGGGCACCCGGCGGGCACGGTGGTGCTCGACCCCTTCCATATCTTTCGTGGCGGTGGCTCGCCGGAATCGATCGCCCAGCTCAAGCCCGAGCAGATTGCGATCTATCACTTCAATGACGCGCCCCGGCAACCGCCGCAGGCTCAGCAGCACGATCATGACCGCGTCTATCCGGGCGACGGCCATCTCGACCTCAAGCGGCAACTGAACCTGCTGCGACAGATTGGCTACCGCCGGTGGATCTCGCTCGAGCTGTTCCGCGAAGACCTCTGGCGTCGCGACCCGCTCGAAGTGGCCCGAGTCGGCCTCGAGAAAATGCGCTCGGTCGTTGAAGGCTGAGTCCAACTCTGCAGTAGGCGGAGCCCAGCGACTCAACACGCCATGTCAGACAGACTGCCACCGCAGGCGGGGGAGACGAGAGTCCCTCCGCCTGCGGTTTTTTGTGAAACCAACCAAGTGGCTTTCGGTGGCGAACTCGAATCCCCTCTCCGCCACAACCACTCAGAAAGGCAAAGACGCTGGAATAAAATTTTCCCGTGTTGGACTGCGGAGAGAAACTGCCCGCCGTGGATTCGGTGTGGATACGCGGTTGTCTCTGCGTGAAATTTGCACATATTCTCAAAATTGCGTGGCGGATTTTTGAACAAGGACTTCCTTCTCCCAGATACACAGATCGGGGCCAGGCAGCATATGGCCCGCAGTTGGATGGTTGGGAGATCAGCAATGAAGTCGCTTCGCGGGGTTGTGGGATTGGTGTTGGGTTGGAGCCTGCTTTCTGGGGTGGCTGTCGCGGCCGGACCTGAGGTGGGCGGTGGGGTGGTGAAAGACGCCAACCTGGTCCCCGTTCTCGTGCGATTTCAGGGTGCTCCCGGCAAGGCTGAACGCGACCTGGTCCGGGCCCTCGGGGGGACGGTCAACCGATCCTTCCAGGTGGTCCCGGCGGTGGCGGCGACCATGCCTCAAGAGGCCCTTGAGGCTCTGCTCCAGGCCCCCGGTGTCGCTGCTGTCGAGCCCGACGTCGAAGTCCAGGGGCACGCCTCCGCTGAGTACCCGTGGGGCGTCTTGCGAATTGGTTGCGAACCGCTGCACCTCGGCACTTTCGTAGGTGCCACGGCCCCAAACCTGGGTGCAGGGGTGAAAGTCGCCGTTGTCGACAGTGGCATCGACTACAACCACATCGACCTCGCGGCGGCCTACGCTGGCGGTTACGACTTCCTCAACAATGATGCCGACCCGCTCGACGACAATGGTCACGGGACGCACGTCTCGGGCACGATTGCCGCCCAGATCAACAACGCGGCGGTGATTGGCGTCGCCCCCGGTGTTGATCTCTACGCCCTGAAGGTGCTCGGTGCCAACGGCTCGGGATCATTCAGTGCGATCATCGCCGCTCTCGACTGGTGCGTGGCAAACCAGATCCAGGTTGCCAACTTCAGCTTGGGAAGCACGACTGATCCGGGCACCACGGTCGCCACTGCATTCGCCAATGCCGCGAACGCGGGCCTCGTAATCATCGGCTCGGCTGGAAACTCCGGTGCGGGGGTCGACACGGTTGGTTATCCCGCCAAGTACACCTCGGTGATCGCGATCGGCTCGACCACCAGCACGAACACGCTGTCGTCCTTCTCCAGCACCGGCCCGGCGGTTGAACTGGCCGCTCCTGGTTCCGATATCTACTCAACCCTCGTCGGTGGCGGGGTCGGTTACATGAGTGGTACGTCGATGGCCGCCCCTCACGTGGCTGGTGCGGCGGCCCTTGTGATCGCGACTGGCCTGGGCGACCTGAACGGCAATGGGTTGATCAACGACGAAGTCCGAACGGTGTTGCAGCAGACTGCCATCGACCTGGGGACCGCAGGCCGCGACAACTCGTTCGGCTTCGGGCTGGTCGACGCCCGGGCCGCGGTGGAACTGGCTAAGGCGGGTGGCGGAACTCCCCCCGTGCGGTTCGACGCTCCCACCAACCTGGCGGCATCTCTCAGCAGCCGCACAATCACGCTGTCCTGGACTGACAACGCCAACTCCGAGACTGCCTTCGAAATCGAGCAGGGGACCACGAAGAACGGGGTGGTCACCTGGAAACTGCTGGCCTCCACGGCCGCCGACATCAAGACCTACACCTTCACTGGCAGCCGGGGAACCTTCCGCTACCGTGTCCGGGCTCGGAAGGGAACCAGCACCTACACCACCTATTCGAATGAAGTGTCTGTAACGGTTCGCTAAAGATCGCCCCCTTGGCGACCGTTGCACTCGGCCGGGTCGGCAGCCTACGCACAAGGTTGCCGACCCGGCTCTTTTTTTTCGAGGGTCAGCCTGGTGAAAACCGGCTCATCGACAACTCGAAGCAGGTCTCGACCGCCAGTCGCTCGACACCTCCGCGAGAACTTCACCTCCACCTCTCAGCACTCGCCACACCGCCGTTTGTTTGGCCGAACGCAATTCGCGACTGGCTCAAAGCGACTGTCGAACCTGGATTTACCCGGAACGGCTGAGCCACAACGGCCCGGCTGCAGCGCTCGGGACCCGAGCCATGGGGACTGTGGCGATCATGAACTCGGAAGTCGTGATCACAAAGTTCGGGCGCAGTCCGCACGTCGAAGGTCTTTCCCTCGACATCGCCACGGCATTCTGAACGGGCCCGCCTGCTGGTTGGTCACAACCGGCGGCGAGTGACATGCTGTTTACGCCTTGGGCGGTGGGTCACCCACAGTCTCGCGCAGACTGAAGGGGGGATTGTGTCGGCGCGTGTTGGCGACAATCAGTTCGGCCAGCAGGCCCACGGAAATGAGCTGCCCCCCCAGCAGCAGCGCCGCCACGGAATAGGCCAGCAACGGCCGGTTGCCAATCGGTTCCGCGGTCCCTGCCGACAGCAGGTTGCCCCGCACCCACAGCCACGCCAGCCAGGTCAGCCCCGCGGCTCCCAGCGAGGCACAGGCCAGTCCCAGTCCCCCCAGCAGGTGCAATGGCCGCTGCCCAAAACCGGTCAGGAAGCGGACCGTCAGCAGGTCGAGAAACCCCCGCAGAAACCGCACCACGCCGTACTTGCTCACACCATGCTGGCGGGGTCGATGATGCACCGTCATCTCGGTCACCCGAAACCCCCGGGCATGCGCCAGCACGGGAATGAAGCGATGCAACTCGCCATAGAGGGTCAACTCCCGGGCGACCTCCGCTCGCAGACATTTGAAGCCACAGTTGTGGTCGTGCAGCCGCAGCCCTGTCAGCCAGCCCACCAGCCGGTTGAAGACTTTGCTCGGCTCGGTCTTGTGCCACGGGTCAAGCCGGCGCTCCTTCCAGCCATTCACCACATCGAAGCCCTCGCCCAACCGCTGCACGAACCGTGGAATCTCGGCGGGGTCGTCCTGCAGGTCGGCGTCGAGCGTCATCAGGACCGAACCTTGGGCGGCCTGAAACCCCGCAGACAGGGCGGCCGCCTTCCCAAAGTTGCGGCGGAACGAGAGTCCTCGCACCCGGTGGTCGGTCTCGCTCAGTTCGCGAATCACCCTCCAGCTGCCATCGGTCGAGCCGTCATCGACAAAGATCAGCTCCCAGCCCCCCTCCAGCCTGGCGCAGGCTGCGGAGATCTGCCGGTGCAGTTCCCGCAGGCTGTCACATTCGTTGTAGACCGGAACGACCAGGGAGAGCATGCCGTTGAGCGCAAAGAGCCGGTGTGGGAAGAGCCCCCCCCCCAGCGTCAGGGAGGCCGGTAAAGAACTGCGGCGCAGGCTCGACTCTACGCCATCACGCGCCAGTGGAGAACGCTGCCGAGCCACAATTCTTTGTCGGGACCACACCTGGCTGTGTGCCGCGCCCACCGTTCAAACCTCTCGGGGGGCCGGGAGGCGACACTTCCAGTTCACGCCCGCGAATCGGTCATTCGCCGGCGTTCCGCCAGGATCTGGCGGGCTCGCCAGATCGACTCCAGCACCGCTCCCACCGCCTCCTCCTCGGCGAACGGGCTCAGGATGTACGACTTGAGGGCGACCACCGGTTCGCCATAGTCGGTCTCTCGGTAGCAGTCGGTCAGCGAGATCACCACCCCCTGGCCCCGCATCGCCTCCGACTGGATGATGTCGAACAGTTCGTGGTTGTAGCGATTGTACTCGCGCAGCTGCTCGCGGTGGTCGGCCCGGGTCTGCTCCAGTTCGGGCATCGCGAACGTATCAACACCATCGGGGTAGACCCTGAAGAGCGTCACGGGACCGAAGTTGCCGCGATTGAGCACCGTGGTCGCCGCATGCGCCTCCAGTTGTTCACGCAGCGTTTCAGCCATCGAGACCACGTGCCCCAGCAGGGCCCGCAGGCCGTTCTTCCCAAACAGCAGCAGGTTCGCCAGGGCCGACATCGCCCCCGACGCCGACCGCGATGTCTCGAGCGTGTACTCCCCGGGATGATAGACCCCCGATTGAAACAGGTACGGCATCGATTCCCGCGAACGGGTCAGGTGGGCCAGGTCAGCCGCACGCTTCACCAGGAACAGGCTCGAGACGTACGGGGTGAAACCGGTCTTGTGAAAATCGATGCCAATCGAGTCGGCCAGGTGCAGCGACTGCATCTTGCGCCGCACCGCAGCCAGTGCGCGAACGGTCCGCCCCCGAAACCCCAGCGGGTTCGCATCAAAGTCGTAGTCGTTGAACACGCTCCAGGCCCAGCCAATCACGGCGTCGGCGTGCAGGTGTGGCGGCCGCTCGAGGCCAAACTCGTCCACCAGCCGGTCCCGCAGCCCATGCAGCGCCACCAGGTCATCCACGCCAAACGCGTCGGTTGTCCCCATGGTGGCGATCAGGGCGGCGATCGTCCCGCCGTTCTTCAAGAAATCCCGGCACAGCGTTTCGGCCAGGCACGGTCGAATCTCGTTATTGCCATCCGCCGGAACCGACACAACATTGTCGAAACCCAGCCCCAGCCAGCCCGCGACCGTCTTGCAGGCATAGTGCGACCGCTCGGAACAGACAATCGCGGCCGGTTGGCGCAGTCCCTGCTGCATGGTTCCGGGAAACACCTTTTCGATCGCCAGCCGCACGCCATACAGCGCGGTCCCCGTTCCCCCAAACGTAAACACCCCCGCCGACTGGCTCGGATCATACCCCACCAGCCTGGAAGTCATCGCGGCCGCCTCGACTTCAGCGACCGCGACCCGCCGGGACGATTCCTCCGACACCAGGTTGGCGTTGTAGATCGACGGCAGCAGCCCCCCAATGATGCTGGCGATTGTGGGCGGCGGCACCACATTGATCTGAGCCCGTGGGTGTCCCCAGATGAACATTCCTGACAGGTACCCCACCAGCTGCCGCGAGACCTCTTCCAGCAGCCGGGGTTGGTCGGCCATCACCTGTGCCCGGGCCAGATCGTAATCGGGCACTTCCGAAACCCCGAGCAGGGGTTGCCTCGACTTCAGGGCATCGACCTGGTCCAGGGTTCGCAGCACCGAAAACGCGAAGTAGGCGTCGTGGACCCGGTCGGACACCGGCTGGGGAAAGGCCTGGCGAAGGGTGTGGACCAAATCCACATACGGGGCGGTCATGGCCGGGACACGCAGTCGGGAGAAGAAGAGGGTTGAATGAAGTGTAGGGCGCGAAGTGGGGCCGCGCGGGCGCGGCCACCAAGGATTTCCCCTCCAGCCCCGGGGACACCGGCGCTTTCCTGCGCAACGATCCTGCCGGCTCTGCTGACCGTGACGACAATTCCTCCCGGTCGCCCCTCCGGCCCGTCGTTCGATGCACTCGCCGACATCTTCGTCCGTGGCTGGGGGAACGCCGCTGCCCGGTGGTCTGTCATCGGGACAGCCAGAGTCTCGGGTCCCGCTGGAGTCGCCCTTCTGCGGAAGCCCGGCGCTGGAGGAAAAACCGGTTGCTGAACCTGGGGCCCCTGGCTCCCGATTCAAGCTGGCCTGCCGCAGCATGGTCGCGCAGCGCGTGGCACTGGCCTGCCCGGCGGGCTCCAGCCCGTTTTGATTTCGGTTCAGCGGGCTCGGTCCAGCTCGGCCAGCAGCAGGGCGGGCAGGTTGGGGAGGGCGGCCAGCACGGGCGTGACGTGTGGAGTCGCAAACAGTCGCACTCGTTTAACGTAATCGTCGAACTGTGTTCCCGCGAGGGCCCGCACCACCGGCGAGACCTCGTCCAGAGGCCGATACACCTCCTCCTTCGGGAACCAGATGTCGACCCGAAACTCGATCTCGCGATGCCGGGGTGGGGCGTCAATCAGCAGGTCGCACGGGGACAGCTCGAGCCCCAGCCGACGCCC
>CAIUHT010000286.1 GCA_903898975.1 uncultured Planctomycetaceae bacterium | reverse complement strand
TGGTTGACCTTGGTTATCTAGGTGCTAAGTTTTGGTGAATGCACTGCGGTTACGGATGATCGCGGGGAAGTGTTGATCAACGGTTGGGGACGCACATGCAATTCGGCTCGGTTCTGCTGCTTGTATTCGTCATCGTGCTGTTGGCCGTTGTGCCAGTGGGTCTTTACGGCCTCCGGCAGGTCTTGCACGAGCGCGGCTTCTGGCGGAACTTCTAAACGGCGTTGGTGCCATTTTCAGCAATTGGGGCTACGCCGGAAGCTGTACCCCCTCGGAGCGAATTCCAGACAACGAGCGGAACTCTCGCAAACCCTCCCCGGCCCCGCTCACTCAGTCTGAGCTACTGTTCCTGCGGATCGGGGCGACCCAGCCAGCGGACTGCGTTCCGCAGCACGTCGAGCGGATGCTTCTGGCGATAGACCGGATAGGTCTCATGTCCCGGGCGGTAATACACCACCCGGCCTGAACCGATTCGCCACGCCATCAGGCTGCGAAACCGCTCACCGCGCTCCCAGGTCTCCTCGATGATTGTCGCATCGGGTTCGGGAACGTGGAACGGTTCGTTGTACATCTCGGTCTGGGGAATCTCGAACGTTGCGGGCAGCCCCTCTGCCAGCGGATGGTTCGGCAGCAAGACCCGTGACCGACTGGGGGCCCCATCCCCCCGGTACGCCGGAAAGACGCAGTTGGGCAGGTCGACCCGCACGGTCAACTGCCCATTCCCTCCCCGCAGCGCGTAGTACGCCGGGGTGACCAGCGAATCGGCGGTCGGCACCTGCCCCAGCGTGGGGGGGAGGAATTCGAACTTCACCGGTGGACCGCCGGGGGGATCGGGATATCGTTTCCGGGCATCCGCCCGCGTGCGGACCGCCATCGCTTCGACGAATGGTCGCGACCAGTGAGCCGAGTGCAGGGCCACCAGGTCGAGTTGCCCCGCTTCCACCCGGGCCACAATCCGCTGGGCCAGCTCCCACGAGATCTCGTGCTGCCGCACGTGCCCCCACCAGATCAGGACATCGGTGTTGTCGAGCACCGTCGCCGACAATCCCTGTTCGGGCTCCCCCAGGTTCGCCGAAATGACCCGCAGGTCGGGCTCTTTCGCCAGTGCGGCGGCAATCGCGTTCCCCAGGAAGTTTTCGTAAGCCTGGCGTTGCTGCGGTTGCTGCTCGTCCCAGACCAGCACGCGAATCGGCTCCGCCGCCACGGCCAGGTCCGGCGACACCAGTCGGGATCCCAGCAGGCAGCCCCACGTCGCCAGCCAGGCTCCCACGCTGAGCCACTCACACTGCCCAGGCTTTGCACGCATGGTTCGGTACTCGTTCGTCGGAGAATGCCTCATCCCGCCGGGTCGCACACAGGTGGCGCGGTCGGGAATCCCTGGATCGGTCAGTGACCGGGGCACCCAGCCCAGGGCGGGCTACCGCTCGCCCCCGATCAGCGTGTTTGGAGCAACGCGCCAGGCGGGTCGCTCCTCGCATCTTACTCACTCCCACATGCTGCGGGAGCGCGACTTGACCCGAGTGGCGTCTCACGGGTGGCTTGACGCCTGCGGCGTGAAGCATCCGCGAGTTGGCCCACGGCGAGCCGGTCGTCCGCACCCTGGTTGCACTCCAGCAGCGCTGGGGACAACGACACCGACAGGCCCAACGAAAGGCTGAGCAGGACCTCTGTTGGGGGTGACGGGGCCAGGCGCATCCGGCTCCGGCAAAACAGCACAAGCCGGTGTGGCCACCGGATTCACGGAGACCACACCGGCTTGCAAACACATCTCCCGGCCAGACCTGTCCAGGCCAGGACGGGCGACGCCATGTTGCTCTGCACCCGCTTCAGCTTCCGGAAGCGCGGCGGAGACTAAGCTCTGCCAACAAGGGGAGTCACTCCCGACGCTCGAGAGAGACGGTCCCCTCAGCCAACTACTGGAGGAAACTCGGCAGGGGGGTCCCGCCGTTGCGGCCCGTGGGGGGCAGTTCGAGCATCTGGTCAACCGCTTCACCAGACCCGTTGTCTGTCACTCCCGACGTACCGCCGACATGTCCGTTCGGCAGCCACAGCTGTGGATGGTCGAACGGCGCCTTGCGGTAACGGACCCGTTCGTCGGTCAGCGCCTTCAGGAACTGCACGAGGGCGTCCTTTTCTTTGGTGGTCAGGCCAAGCGGTACGACATCCGGGTCGAGATCCGCGATGTTCTGACGGGCGAAGTCTCCGCCGCGGTTGTAGAAATCAACCACTTCCGCCAAGGTTCGCTGTCCCCCGTTGTGGAAATACGGGGCGGTCAGTTCGATATTCCGCAGGCCGGGGGTCTTGAACGCACCGTTCGCGGTCGTCCGTTCCCCGGCTGAGAGTGTCAAACCGGGGCTGGAGCCAATCACCTGTTCAAAGAACGAGCCACCAAACTGGCTCAGCAGGCGAGCTTCCGACAACGGTAACCCGAATGGGTCTTTCCCGCCCACGCCCAGGTCCTCAAGCGTCGGCCGCACGCCGATGTTGTAGAAGCCGTTGTCATACACGGCGTTCTGCCCGTCGCCCATCAGCATCCGCTCCAGCCGGGCGTTCTGCGCATTCTGCACGGTCGCTCCGGTGAACTCGGCGTTCTTGTGGCAGGCCACGCACTTTCCCTTGTTGAGGAAAATGTCGAGCCCCTGCTTCTGCGTGGCGGTCAAAGCTCCGGAATTCCCCTCAGCGTAGCTGTCATAGGGGGTCTGGTCGGAGACCAGCAACGACTCGTACAACTGCACCGACAGGCCAAAGAACAGGCTGAAGTTCGCCTCCATCTGGCTGTAGGTTGTGCCGGCTGGCTGGTTCCCGCCATGCGGTTTCACTGCTGCGGCGAGTGACGCCGAGGCGTTCGCGTGTGCAGTCCCGGCCGAATTTCCATCCGCCGGGTCCAGCGAGATCTCCGCCTGCGATTCCCACCACTGGGGCTTGAAGGCCAGGCGGATCAGCGTGGCATAGTCGGGCACCGAGAGTCCGGGAAGATTGCCCCGACTCAACGAGCCCAGCACGCTGTCATCGGAGTGAACCAACTGGTCTGCCAGGGGGCGTTCCCCCAGCAGGCGTCGGCCGAGATCGGGAAACTGCTTGCCCGCCGACGACATTTCGAACGCGCTCAGAGGGGGGCCAACCGCCTGCGAGGCGAGGCTGGCATTGTCGATTTCAATGGCGACAGCCCGCACCTGTTGAGCCCCTTGCGAGACGTAGACCTGCGCACCCCGGTCGCGAAGCCCGAAGGGATTCACGCCATTGAAGACGTCCTGTGCGCGACCGTCCCAGAAGTTCCGCAGATTGAAGACGGCGTTGATGGTGGTCGGGGAGTTCCGTGGCTCAACCCGACGGGTGTTGATTGACCCGATATGGAACACGGGGTCGTAGACCGGGCGGTTGATTTCCTGGTCGTTGGCGTCGAGCCCCACGAAATCGCGACTGAAGACCCCCTGCGAACTGGCGACGTCGTTGCGATCGGAGATCACGGTGGACGAGGCGTCGTTGATGTTCTTCAGCTTGTGAAAGGGAAAATCGGAGGCCTTGAAGGTGTAGTTGGGGCCACCCACCTGGAAGGTGCTATCGGGATTTGGGTTGCCGTTGGCGTCCACCCGCAACAGACCAGGACTGACCTGGTTCTTGATGCGGTTGTCTGCCCCGGCGTGAAAGTGACAGGTCGCACAGGCGGTGACGCCGTCGCTGCCCACCTGCATGTCCCAGAAGAGTGCCTTACCCAACTGAATCGCCGCAGCCCGGTTGGCAATAAACTGGTCAAGGTTCGAAGGGACGGGAACGGGAACCTGGCGCAACGACTGCAAGACAGGCTGAGGGGGAGGGGCCGGAGGGGCCTTCCCCGATTGAGCCAACGCGGGGAGGACACTGGCCAACAGACACCCCACGCCAGACACGGTCAACGAAAAAAGACGACGCAAGACAAAACTCCTCTCAGGCTTAAGACTCCCCCATGGTGACTTTGTAGCCACAGTCCATTGGGCGAGCAAACAACTCAGCAAGCGTGATTCGTCGCGTTTTCCTGGGAAAATCAGTGTTTGTGCAATCTTTGATTTTATTACTCGCTGTCGAATCGCCTCTTGGCGCTCACCAGCCGACGACAAGCGGGCAGACGCGTCGCCCCCGGCTGGGTTGGGCTGGGCCTCAGGCCCCATGGCCCCGGTTGGCCAAACGCGAATCTCAATCCACGGGGTGGCCTGCCGGCGTGCGACTCGCCCGTTGGCGCTCGCTCCGTGCTCGAAGTCGAGAGTCGCTTCGGTCAATTGCCGCGAAGCATCTGGCGTTGGCGGACACTCAAAGCGCGCGCTTGAGCGGCAAGTCCCTGCCGCTCTGCTGCCGTGGTCGTTGAGGCCACGCTGCAATGGGCCGGCGTCAGCCAGCGTTGAACGCCGGGCCACCAGCACCCCGAGTCACCACCCAACCATTAGTGGAGCGCACAATTTCATTACGGGGTTCGCGCGAGCCAGTTGCCCGCTTCCGGTCCAACCTGCCGACAGGGAAGAGGAACTCCCAGCAACATCATCGGCCAACGCAGACCAGCGTTCAGGTCGCTTATCCCGCCCCCCGACTTTTTCAGCCAGCGAAAAAAACAGACCATCAGAAGCACCCAGTGCTTCTGATGGTCTGCCGTTTTCTCGCGTGTCGCTCTGCCTACCCGGCGGCCAACTGCCGCAGCACGTAGTGCAGAATCCCGCCGTGCCGGTAGTAATCGACCTCCACCGGGGTGTCGATTCGACACTTCGTCACAAAGGTCACGGTCTGCCCGTTCCCCTTGCGGGCCCGCACGGTCACTTCCTGCAGCGGTTTCACGTCGGCCGGCAATTCGATGTCGTAGACCTCGGTGCCGTCCAGCCCCAGGGACTCCCGGCTTTCGCCCTTGCGGAACTCCAGCGGCAAGACCCCCATGCCCACCAGGTTCGATCGGTGAATCCGCTCGTAAGAGACCGCGATCACCGCCCGGACCCCCAGCAAAAAGGTCCCCTTCGCCGCCCAGTCCCGCGAAGACCCTGTGCCGTACTCCGCTCCCGCCAGCACAACCAGCGGGGTCCCCGCCGCCTTGTACTTCACCGAGGCGTCGTAAATCGACATCCCCTCACCGTCGGGCAGGTGCCGGGTCACGCCCCCCTCGGTCCCCGGAGCCAGCAGGTTCCGCAGCCGAATGTTCGCGAACGTCCCCCGGGTCATCACCCGGTCATTCCCGCGACGGGCGCCATAGCTGTTGAAGTCGGCGACCTTAACCCCCGACCCCTGCAGGAATTTCCCCGCGGGCGAGTCCGACTTGATCGACCCCGCCGGGCTGATGTGGTCGGTCGTCACGGAATCAGCGACCGAGACCAGCACCCGCGCCCCGTGGATCGGCTTGATCGTTCCGGGCTTCGCTGGCATGTCGACAAAGAACGGCGGCTCCTGCACGTAGGTGCTGTTGGGCTCCCAGGCGTAGAGATCGCCATCGCTGCTCGGGATCGCCCGCCACTCGGGCGGTCCCTGCGTCGCTGCCGCGTATTCCGACACAAACGTCTCGGGGCTCAGCGATGCCGCAATGGTCTGGGCAATCTCCCGCTGGCTCGGCCAGAGTTCCTTGAGGTACACCGGCTTGCCGGCGGAATCGGTCCCCAGCGGCTCGGTGGCCAGGTCGATGTCGGTTGTCCCGGCGATCGCATAGGCGACCACCAGCGGGGGGCTGGCCAGCCAGTTGGCCTTCACCTGCGGGTTGATTCGCCCCTCGAAGTTCCGGTTCCCCGACAGCACCGCCGAAACCACCAGGTTCCCCGCCTTCACCGCCTCGGAAACCGGTTCGGGCAGCGGACCACTGTTGCCAATGCAGGTGGTGCAGCCATATCCGACCGTCTGGAAGCCCAGCTGATCGAGCGGCTTGTCGAGACCCGCCCGCTGCAGGTAGTCGGTCACCACGCGGCTTCCCGGGGCGAGGCTGGTCTTGACCCACGCCGCCGACTTCAGCCCCCGCGCCACCGCGTTGCGGGCCAGCAGCCCTGCCGCCAGCATGACCGAGGGATTGCTGGTGTTGGTGCAGCTGGTGATCGCCGCGATCACCACCGCGCCGTCATTGATCGACGCCGGTCGTGACAGTCCGGGGACCGCCACCGGGGGCCCCGACTGTGGCTTGTCAAACGTTTCGGCCAGCGACTTCCGCCAGAGCGCCTTCATGCCCGTCAAGGCGACGCGGTCTTGCGGCCGCTTCGGCCCCGCCAGCGACGGGACAACCGCCGACAGGTCGAGTTCCAGCCGGCTGGTGAACCGCGGCTCGGGCGAACTGTTGGTGCGGAACAGGCCCTGCTCTTTGTAATAGCGTTCGACCAGTTCGATCTGGTCGGCGGGACGCCCCGTCCGCTCGAGGAACCGCAGCGTTTCTGCGTCGACGGGGAAGAAGCCCATGGTCGCCCCGTACTCGGGGGCCATGTTGGCCAGGGTCGCCCGGTCGGGCAGGCTCATCGAATCGAGCCCGGGACCGAAGAACTCGACAAACTTGTTCACCACGCCGTGCTTCCGCAGCATCTGCGTGACCGTCAGCACCAGGTCGGTGGCGGTCGCCCCTTCGGGCAGCTCACCCGACAGCCGGAACCCGACCACCTCGGGCAGCAGCATGTAGATCGGCTGGCCGAGCATGACCGC
>CAIUHT010000285.1 GCA_903898975.1 uncultured Planctomycetaceae bacterium | reverse complement strand
GCCGGCTGGGTGTCAGCAGATCAGCCAGTCGGCTCTTGAGTCGACGGCGGGCCCCAAGTGGACATTATCTTCTTCGTCGGGTGTCAGCAGATCAGCCAGTCGGCTCTTGAGTCGACGAGCTGCTGTTGCAAATAGTCACGGCCGTGATGCAGTGTCAGCAGATCAGCCAGTCGGCTCTTGAGTCGACCCCTCCGAACGCAAGACGAGTAATGGCTTAGGCTTACGGCCATGGTTGCGAGCGTGCGTTCGATCCACCAAATCGAAGACTTGTTGTTCGCGTGTTTCAGCGTCGTAACCGATTGGTGTGTCAGAACTTCGAGCATGGCCCGGACCCAGTGGCATCACTGTCACGCTCGCATTCCAAACGTCATTACGTTCGGTCGACTCAAACGAGTTGTCAAAGACCACGCTCACATCGAGCCGACAAACTGATCTGCTCTGCGGACCAAAGCCATCGAAGGCGAAGACACGTACGCAGAGCTTAGGGTGCCTGTAGCACCTGTTCGAGTATAAAGAACTTGTCAAGCGTTCACAACCGCCGCACGCGATCCGCAGCTTGCAATCCCTTTGTCCTACCACGGGGTCTCCAATTCTTGTAACCGCATGACCAGGTTTTGAACCACCTTTTCTTCCACGAGTCTCCAGTAATCTCGCGTGGTCTGCCATCCCCAGCTGCCCCACCCACTCTCATCCCAACCACCACCTCTCCACGCATAAACCTTCTGGCTCTCGTCCTGCCGTGAGCCCCTGCGGGATTTTCTCAACCCCTCTGCCGCCGCCAGCAACTGCGTGGAAACTCTGTCACGCCAGAATGGGCAACCTTCGACTCGCTTCCCGTCGGGAACACCGGTCTTGGCGTCCACGAGGACGAACCACCATGCCCCAATCCAGTCGGGGTCCATCAGCGAACGCAACCCGATGTTCGCTGCCGCGTTCATGTCGGCTTGGATTCCCCCTACGGTGGGTGACCCAACATCAGCCGAAACAAACAACTCACCCCCTTGCCTCGGCACAAGAATCGTTCCCACGGAACCGGGGAGGTCCCGCAATCGCTCCTTGGCTTTTAACAAGACGCACTCCCGCGCCGACCGCTCTGTGGCAGGCAAATTCTCCAGCCTGACAAGTTCCCTCCTCAGCCGTGAGACCGCGTTTTGAGTTTGTTCCCCGGTCGGCTGCGTGAGACCCACTTCCCGAACAGCCTCTTCCAAAACGGTGCGTGGGATCGCTTCACATCGAATCCCAGGCGCTCCTGTGCGTGAGTCTTGCCTGGATGTGTAATGCGGCGACACTTCCGTGAAGTACAGACCATGCAGCTGGCACCCCTCCAGGATGTGCTTGCGTATATTTCGAGCACACCAATTCATGAGCTGGCGGTTCTCACGTCGCAGGCGAGTTTCCTCCGGTCGATAATTCTCCAGGTTTTCGATCACCACCACCTCACAGGGGGCGAACCTTCGATCGGGGATGGCAACATTGGCCCGTTTACGTCCATTCCAATGCGCACGACGGTTTTCACTACCGACCCCCAGTCCGGCCTCCACAATCCGACTTGCCAACTGTTTGACTCGCTGTTCCCGGAGGCGCTCTGCCGTGGTCAGAATCCGATCTCCAAACCGCGCCAGCGACCCGTCCCCTTCCGCCGGAACATTTGCGACCAGATCTTTGGGTTCGGGGCGCATTCGAAACGCCTTAAGGACCTGGTAAAGCCCTCGAACCGTATTCAGGCGGCGCAGTGACAAGCCTCCCGTTCGACGAATCTCGACTGCCTTTTTCTTCCAGCGCTCAAGAGCGACGCGGTCGCTGGACTTTGGACGTTGACCAATTCGGGGCAGAATCAGGCGTCGCAGCAGGCGAAGTTGCCGCCGCCAGTTCTCCGACCGGCGCTCCCATTCCGCTGACCATAACTCGTGCAACGCCACGCTCTCCTGAGCGTGTGGGTCGGCCAACCGCTCTGCGACCCCACGCAAAGCGGCTTCCGCCTCCTCGATTCGAGTCTTCTTTTCCCTGCGATCCAATCTCGCTCCAGACATCGGCAACAACACCGGCCCTCCTAACCGCGTACGCACCCACTCCTCCCAGAGTCCGTTCGCCCATGCATCTCCCGAGGCCGCATCCCCCGCGAGGTCCTGCCACAACATGAGAGCTTCCGTTATGTGGGCGACGCGAGCCTCGGTGGTGGTCAATGAAGTTGGCTGTCCACCAGTGCCCGGTCGCGCAGTCGCGGTGAAGGCATGTGCGATTCGTGCGAGATTCCCCAGTCGGCGCAGGCCCAATCGCGCGGCGCGGACTGCCTTCGCCTGCAACTCGTCGATTCTCAGACGGACCCTGGTTTGGTCCTTTTCCAGAGAGGAACAGTAGTCCGTCGGCGATCCGCTCGCCGCAAGAAGACTGTGATAGACCTCGTATTCGTCCAACCGGCTAAAACGGGCGGGACGCTCCTCCCCCGGCAGTCGAAGGAGGAACTGTCGATCCAATCGCGCCCAGGGCGCTGGATGGGGGACTCCATCCGGAAGAACATCCGGACCAATTCGGCGATAGATGGTCGTTCCAGCGACGCTGTTCTCTCGATCGTCGCCAGGTTTCATCTCGAGGCTTCGCCTGCGGAGATGG
>CAIUHT010000284.1 GCA_903898975.1 uncultured Planctomycetaceae bacterium | reverse complement strand
CCAGCGATGGGCCTGCCGGGACACGGCCCCCACGCCCGGCACCCCCAACGCTTGCCAGAACGCCTGCTCCAGCTCCCCGGCTACCCACTCGGCGCTCGCCTCGAGGTGCTCCCGCGACCACTCCGGACCAGCATGCAAGACCCAGCACTCCCGCCCCGGCCGCCCTGGCTTGCTGTTGTTTCTAGCCACCCACCGCAGCGGGGAGTCCCCCACGAACGCTCCGTCGAACTCCACCCCCAGCCGACCTGCAAACTCCAGCAACACCCCCCAGCACGGCGAAATCGACACCCCCGCCACCCGCTCCCGCAACTCCCCTTCAACCCCGCCCCACGCCAGTCCTTTCGCTCCCGCCAGCAGCCCCGTCGCCTGCTCCGCAGGCAGGGCCAGCACCACCGACCCGAACCCCCCGGCTTCGTGCCGACTTCCCCCCGCCGGCTCACTCGCCCCGCCCGCCCCTGGCTCCCATTCCAGGCTCCATCCCTCGGCCCCCCGTGTCAGGGCGGTCACCCGACCGCACTCCACCTCGGGCAGGCCCCTGGCCAGGTCCCGGGGAACCGCCGACATGGAGGGGACCCCCACATAACGGGTGGTCGCCGCCGGTTCGGGGCCAGTTCGCCCCGCGGTCAGTTGCACCAGTTGGCCCGTCCACTCGGCGACCACCCCCCGGCTCACCCACTCGGCCACCAGCTGCTGGAAGCGTTCCCCCCGGGCGGTGAAGTACTGGGCTCCATGATCGAACTCGGCCCCCGAATCCATCCGCCTGGTGCAGACCCGCCCCCCCACTCGCCGGCCCTTGTCAAACAGCCTGACGGGAATGCCCCGCTCCCGCAGTTCCCGGGCACACTGCAAGCCCGCCAGCCCGGCTCCCACAATCGCCACACTTCGCCCTGCATTCTCCATGCCCCGCCTCGCTCCCAGTCTCTCTGCCGGTGGGTCACACGTTCCGTCGGCGTCTTCGTCCGCCGGTCCCGCGTCCGGCTCGCCTCCGCCCCCACTATAGTCTTCCGCCTTCGTTTGGCTCTTCCTCGGTCCCTCCCGATGCCTCCCGCCAGGTTGTGCCGAGGAAAGCCACGGTTGTGCCAGGCGACGCAGGCCACCGTGCGGCCCCCGTTCCCGTTTCAGACTCCCGGCGAATCGACATCATGCAGGCCACGCTCATCTATCCGCACCAGCTGTATGAGCATCATCCCGGCCTGACCGACCGTTGCGACTGCGTGCTGGTTGAAGACCCGCTGTTCTTCACGCACGAGCGATTTCACTTTCAGAAACTGGTGCTGCATCGGGCGGCGTTCGCCGAGTACGCCCGCGTCTGCGAACGGCGCGGGCACCGCGTGCATGTCGCCCCCAGTCGAGAGTTGCGCGCCACGGGAGATCTCGCCCAGTGGTTGCAGCAGCGGGGCTACACCGAGGTCCGGGTGGTCGATCCGTGCGACGACTGGCTGGAACGCCGGTTGCGGGCCGGGCTGACGCAGGCGCGGATCGGCCTGAGCGTGCTTCCCGACCCGCATTTTCTCACCTCGCGAGAGCAGTTGAGTGAGTTCGCCGAGGGGAACGCGCGGTGGTACTTCACCGACTTTTACATCCGGCAAAGACGTCGCTGCGAGGTGCTGCTGACTCCCGGGGGGAAGCCCGTGGGGGGGCAATGGAGCTTCGACCCCGAGAATCGGCGCAAACTCCCCGAGGGGTTTCCGGTGCCAGCCCGCGAGGTGCCCCGTCGGCGGCCCAGTGTGACCGCCGCTTGCGATTCGGTGGCGGAAGAATTCGCCGGAGCACCGGGAACGGGCACAGCGTTTGAGTGGCCTGTCACGCACGCCGCCGCCCGCTCGGCATTGACCGAGTTCGTGGAGCAGCGGTTCGCCCACTTTGGCGACTATGAGGATGCGATCGATCGGGGTCAGACGGTGTTGTTTCACTCGGCCCTGACCCCCGCGCTCAACATCGGACTGCTCTCGCCCCGCGACCTGCTCGATGCGGCACTCGCGCACGAAGGGCGGGTCCCCCTCAACTCGCTGGAAGGCTTTGTGCGACAGGTTCTCGGCTGGCGGGAATACATGCGCGGGGTCTACCTGCACCTGGGCCGAGCACAGCGGGTCTCGAATTTTTTCGACCACCGCTTGCCGATGCCCTCGGCGTGCTACGACGGCACCACAGGACTCCCCCCGGTGGACACGGTGATTGCCCGCGTACTCAAGCACGGTTGGTGTCATCACATCGAGCGACTGATGGTCTTGGGAAACTTTTTCCTGCTCTGTGAGATCGACCCCACAGCGGTCTATCGCTGGTTCATGGAACTGTTTGTGGATGCCTATGACTGGGTGATGGTGCCCAACGTTTACGGGATGAGTCAGTACGCCGACGGCGGCCGGATCACGACCAAGCCCTATATCAGCGGCTCAAGTTACCTGAAGCGGATGAGCAACTTCGGATCGGGCCCCTGGTGCGCCGTGTGGGACGCGCTGTACTGGCGGTTTGTGTCGAAGCATCGGGATTTTTTCGCGGGGAATCCGCGAATGTCGATGATGGCGGCGCAATGTCGAAAGCTGGGACCAAAGCTCGAGGAACACGAACGGGTCGCCAACGAGTTCCTCGAGCGCCTGCACGCCGGTCAGCACTGATTCCCCAACGGACACCGCCGGTGCACTCCGCTCAGCCCCTCGCAGGGGACCGGTCGTTTCTACTCACTCCAGGCGATTCGCCCCTCCTGGATCTCAAACTCCTGCAAGACCCCTTCGGCCTGATGCGCGGGCCCGGTTATGGCGATGTTCGACGGGTTCGAACCGATGGAGGTCAAAGGCAATGTCGGACGCGTTCGCACCAGGCTTGGCCCATCCCCCACCGAATCGACAACCGACGGATCCTT
>CAIUHT010000283.1 GCA_903898975.1 uncultured Planctomycetaceae bacterium | reverse complement strand
TTCATGGATGCGGCGCCGTTGTACAACGCCTACAACCACATGCAGGCGGCAAGCTGGTCGTACGTCTATGGGGCCTACAGCACCTCACAGATGGCTGGCGATCCGAACATCAATTACAACAATGTGACCAAGAACATCGTTCCGGCCTTCCTGTGCCCGTCTGATCCGAACGAAAAGTTCTACAACAGCTCGAACCAGTACTACTCAGTCAGCGGGACGAACCCCGGTGGGGCTCGCACGAACTACGACTTCAACGCCTGGTACGGCGAGTACTACTACCAGCACTACGCGGAACGCTATCTCGACAGCCGCCAGCGGGGCATGTTTGCCACCAGCTGGTCCAACGGGATTGAAGCGGTCCGCGACGGGACCAGCAACACCGCGATGGTGACCGAAACCATCCGCGAGGTCTGGAACGGTGTTCCCCCGGCGTGGGGCCATGCCCACCACGTGGGGATCGGCATTGACCTCTCGTGGTACCCCATCAACACCTGGGTCTTCGGACCCAACAGCCCGTCCTACCTCTACATGGAGAAGAAGGGTCGGTTGTCGAATTGGGCTTCTGCGGGCAGTCTGCACACCGGTGGCTGTCACGTGTTGCTGGGTGATGGCGCCGTGCGCTTCGTCTCAGAAAACATCGACACCGGAACCCGCCAGCGGCTCCACTACCGGGCCGACGGTCAGCCGACCGGCGAGTTCTAGTCGAGCTTGTCTGACACGGTTTTACCGGAGGGTTGGCACACAGTCATGTGGTTCGCTTCGGTCTGTTCGACCTCGCTTGCGATCTCGTGCGGTGGCCAGCCACCCTGGTTCTAACTCTTTGAGGCCTGCCAGCGGTCTTGCCGCTGGCAGGCCTTTTTTCTGCCCCCCTGCCTCTCACACCTTGAGCCAGTTCCGCGGTTGGCTCACCCGCTGGCCTGACCCCCTGGTCGATGCCTGTTTCCCCTCTGTGTCGTCTTTTTCTCTGTGTCTTGCTTCTCTCTGTGTCTTGCTTCCTGAGGACTGGTGATGCGCCTGCGGATTCTGGCCCCCGTGTTGAGTCTCTTCTCCCTCTGTCTTCTCGGCTGCCCGCAGTCGGGACCCCAGAAGGTCATTCCCACCTCGGCGGTTCCCGTCACGGGAATTGTCACACTCGATGGTAAACCCCTGGCGAACGCCAAGATCACGTTCTTCCCAACCGATAACTCCCAGGGCTCGGGGGCCAGTGGATCGACCGATTCAGCCGGCAAGTACGAGCTGCGGGCCCTCTTTGGCAACAAGTCGGTGGTTGGCTGCCCCCCCGGAAACTACAAGGTCATCGTCAGCCTGATGGTCAAGCCCGATGGCTCCCCCATGCCGCCTGACTCGCAAGAGCCCCCCATGATGTCCGGGGCCCGCGAGTCGCTCCCCCTCAAGTACGCCGACTTCGTATCAACCCAGTTGACAGCCAGCGTCGCCTCTTCGGGCAGCACCTTCAACTTCGACCTCAAGTCGGAATAGAAACGGGCGTCCGCCAAGCGGTTGGCGACCAGTCGGTTGGCGACCAAACGGATGGCGGCGTTCTGCTGCACGAGAGCCGTCTCGCTTTCGCCACCCGCCCTTCAGCAGGACCGATCCCGTCGCTCATCCGCGACACGATCGGTCCGCTGCCGTTTACCCCGGCATGTTTCCTCCCTCCCCACGCGCTCCGCTTCTGTCCCGCACCATGATCACCTCTCACAGCAATCGTCCGGTGCGCCCCGGCTCTCGCTGGGCATTGGCCCTCTGGCTGTTGGTGACAACCTGCGAGGCGGTGAGCTTGGTGGGCGCAGCCTCCGCGGGAGAACTGGCGGGCGTCCGCGTGGTGCCGCATACGGTCGCCGACGCCCTTCGCTACCGTCGGCCCCGCACCGCCGAGCGGGGGGCCCGGGTGCAGTTGTTCGTGCGTGGCCCGGCCACCCCGCGAACTTTTTCGGGACATCCCCCCGCGCACTGGCTGGAAACGCAGGCCTGGGCCTGGCACGACCTGCAGACTGCTCTCCCCATTCCCGAGGGAGCGCTTGGCGTCTGGAGCTTCAACACCCGCACTTCAGCCTGGGGCGCGGGCCAGACGTGCTCGATTGAAGCCGAGGGGCTGATGATTCCCTCCGTCCCTCTCGACGCCCCCAGTGCCGAACTGTCGGCGGTCACAGCCCTTTCCGGCGACGGCGCCGCTGTGCCCGATCAGCTGGTGCTGCACGTGCTGAATCATTCGAACCAGCCCCTCGCGCTGCGGGGACTGCGTCTCTGGACGCCCCGGGAGAGTGCCACCTGGGCGGTGTTGTGGCCCCGCGAGGTGTTGCCTCTGGAAGTCACCATCCCGCCTCATGACCGGGCGATGGTGCGTGTCGAAACCGGGCGGCTGCCCCTCGCCCTCGCGGCAATCGAGGTCACTACGTCGGCACAGCCACTGTGGGCCCATGTCCGACTTAAGCGGGAAGCGTTCGACATCAGCGGAGGCTGGATCTTCGACAGCCAGACTCCGTGGCGAACTCCCGCGAACGAGGCGGGCGAACCGCAGAATCCCTTCCTCGATCTGCTGCTGCACCTGCACGTCAACACGGCCCACTTCGAGGATGTGCCAGGTTACGGCAGTCAACCCGCGCTGGCGGCGCGGTACCCGCTCAAGCGGTTTCACAAGCTGTGGCCCCTCGAACGCTGGGACACCGACGAGTGGCTCCCGCAACTTCACGCAGTCGAGTTCCTCGGTGAGCCTCAATATGGCGGGGGACGCCCCGTCCCGCCGCAGGAGGTGTTCGACCAGCTGCTCCCCTATCGGGGCGGCCGCCTGGCGACCACGGTGACCCACAGTGAAGAGCGGATCTGGCGCGACTACGCCGGGCTCTCCGACTATCCGCACTTCGACGCCTACCGCGTGGTGGCCCCCGCGGCTGACTCATGGCGGGAGTACGACCGGTGGAACGGCCGGCGGATTGCCTGGGGCGCGCCGCTCGAGACGATTGGCGACCTCACCCGCAGCCTGCGCGATCTGAACCGTCCCGCCCCGATCGCCGTCTGGTCGCAGGGTCCGCACCATGGCTGGGGTGGGGGTGGTTTTTTTGGGGGAGGCCGGAAGCGGCGCTCGCCCACTCCCGACGAACTCCGCTCGCAGGCGCTGCACGCCCTGTCGGCCCGCATCACCTCGCTGTACTGGTTCAACCTGAGCCTGAAGTCGCTGGTCCGGTTTCCCGACACCTGGGAACCGATGACCCGGATTGGGCGGGAGATCCGCATGCTGGAGCCGCTGTACCTGGCGGGCGACGCCAGCCACTTCGAGCGGGTCAGCACCGCCGATCAGCGACCCGACTGGGATCTCTCGGTGATTGCGGCTCCCCAGGGTGCGGTGCTGTTCGCTCTCGACACCGCCTACACGCCCGACCCCGAGCGGAATGAATTCGTGTTCGGTGAGCCCCGCCCCGCCCGCTTCGAGTTCCCGCTGCCGCACAGTTTGCGGAACCCGGCCGACCTGTTCCGAGTCGACGCTGACGGCGTGCATGCGGTGACTTGGCAACCGACAGCCACCGGGGTGGTGATTGAAGAGACCGCGAGCCGCGACCGGATCTACGTCGCCACCCATGACGCCGCGCTGCGCGAGCAGGTGGAGTCGCGTCGGCAGGCGGCGCTGCGACACGAGGAGACCTACCCGATCGACCGGGACGCCGTGTTGAACCTGCTGCCTCGATAAAACGCGCAAGCCCCGGCAACCGGGCTGTTGCGAGATGACTTCAACGCTCGGGGAGTGCCGCAGACCACCCGCTCTGACCGCGCCCAACGAGAAGCGAATCTCGGCCCGCCGACAAAGTGGGATGCCCTGGGCTAGGCCGCGAATCACTTACGACGCGGACATTTCCCAGCGCCAGACAGAGATCGAGCGGTCGAAGCTGGCCGCGGCGAGCCAGGTGCCATCAGGAGAGAAGGCGACACCATAGAGGGTGTTGCGATGGGCCGGTTCGGCGATCGGCTCTGAAAGTCCCGCCCCCAGTTTCCAGACCCGCACCACCCCGTCCGATCCCCCGACCGCCAGCACCTCCCCGGTGGGGTGCACAGCCAGGCACTTGACCCGGGCGGTCAGGGCATCGACTTCCGTGACTGCGGTCCCCTCCGCCGACCAGATCTTCAGCCGCCCATCGGCTCCCCCCGAGATCAACCGCCGCTGCCGGTCGAACGCCAGGGCCTCGACCGCCGCGGCGTGTGCCGGGACTGTGCGGAGCACGGCTCGCTCGGTGGCGTCGAACCAGCGGATTGAGTTGTCGTCCCCTGCCCCGGCGAAGACCCGGGCATCGCCCCGCCAGGCGACGCACTGCACGGTCGCTTCGCCCCCCGCAAACGCAGCGACTTGGGCGTCGGCATCGGCATTCCAGAGGCGGATCTGCCTGTCGAAGCCCCCCGACACAATTCCGCCCCCCTCTGGCTCAACGGCGACGCAGGTCAGGTACTCGGCATGCCCGGGCAGCGTGCGCTGCAATGTGCCATCCGTACGCCAGACCCGCAACGACTTGTCGAGACTGGCCGAGACCAGTCGCCCATCGGCCAGGTACCCGACCCCGGCGACGCCATCGCCATGTCCCTTCAGCACCCGTTCGAGGGTCCCGTCGGCCAGACGCCAGAGCTTCACCTGGTTGTCGAGGCTGGCGGTCGCCAGGGTTTTTCCGTCCGGGGCGAACGCCACTCCATAGACGGCGTTGTTGTGCGCCAAGGTGTGCGCTCGAACCAGCCGCATGCGTCACTCTTTCGAATCGAAATGCGGGGAGGTTCAGATCAGCTCGGGCAACGGCCCGTGGTGAGTGTGATCGACCAGGTACTGCGGTCGGCCGGTGAGATCGTCGAGGGTCTGCTCGGCGACATCGATACCCAACTGGTGGTACAGCGTCGCGAAGACTTCCTGGAAGTGGACCGGGCGTTCCCTGGGAACCTCGGCATGGCGATTGGTCGCGCCAATGACCTGCCCGGTCCGCAGTCCCCCACCCGCCAGCAGGGCGCAGGCGACCTGCGGCCAATGATCGCGGCCGCCATTCTTGTTGATCCGCGGGGTGCGGCCAAACTCGCCCCAGACCACCACGGTGCAATCGCGGTCGAGCCCCCGTTCTTTCAGGTCGTCGAGCAGGGCCGACAACCCGCCGTCGAACAGCGGGAGATGATCGCGGGCGTTTTCGAAATTCGTGCCGTGCGGCCGACCGTGCCAATCCCATCGCCCGTAGGCAATCGACACCACCCGGGCTCCCACCTCGATGAGCCGGCGGGCGGCGAGAAAGTAATCATTCAGAATCGGCCCGGCGTCGCCGTAGCCTGCGGGCTCGGTCGAGCCCCCGGCGTAGCGGGCCCGCACGCGGGGATCTTCGCGTTGAAGATCGAGCGCTTCGACCAGTTCGCTGCTGGTCAGAATGCCAAAGGCCTGCTCGTAGTAGGAATCGGTCCCGGCCAGCACCCCCGAGTCGGCCAGTTCCTTCAAGCCGTCAATCTGCTGCAACAGCGCCTGCCGGGCCTGCAGCGCAGGCCGGGTGATTCCCTGGAGTTGCAACTGGGCGGCATCGGCGTAGGGAGCGAAGGCAGCATGGGCCTGACCGCAGAACCCGGGTTGACCCAGGTCGCCCCAGGTCGAGGTCTTCATCCGGGGGGCCAGGCTGATGAAGGGGGGGACTCCCGGCTGGCGGGCCCCCAGCAGCTTGGAAGCCACCGCCCCCAGCGCCGGCCAGCCCCCGGGGGGTTGCCGGGCGACGGTGTTCCCCGTCAGGCACTGAAACGCCGCGTGTCGCCCTTCCGACCCAACCAGTGAGCGGATGACCGCCAAGTGCTCGGCCCGGCGGGCGAGCCCGGGAAGCAGTTCGCACAGCTGCAGGCCGGGAACAGTCGTGTCGATGGGGCGGAATTCGCCGCGGACTTCGACCGGCGCCTCGGGCTTGAGGTCGACCATGTCCTGGTGCGGAGGGCCACCCGACAGAAAGATCTGGATGACCGACTTGTTGGCCTGGCGGCGGCCCGACTTCGCCTCGGCACGCAGCAGACCGGGGAGCGAGAGCTCGGCCAGTCCGGCCCCGCCCAGCCCCAGGCCTCCCAAACCCCAACGGCCAAAGCCCAGGCTGCCCACCTGCAGAAAAGAACGACGCGAGAACCAGTCGCCGGTCCCCGCACCACCCCACCGCAACGCTGGAAAGTGCTCGAATGCCATCGCTGTCTCCCGACCCAAGGAAGCCTCTGCCACCCGTGCCGGGAGTCTACCACACCCGCCAACCCCCGCCCAATGGCAGCGTGGGCAAATGCCGGGGCTGGCCCTAGACTTCCGGCATGAGCACCATCGTCTGGTTCCGCAATGACCTCCGCCTGGCCGACCACCCCCCGTTGACCGCCGCCCTCGAGCGGGGGGGGCCGGTCATTCCTGTTTACATCCACTCAGCGGATGGCGAGGGAGACTGGCCCCTGGGTGGGGCCACGAAGTGGTGGCTCCACCACTCGCTGGAGCGGCTTGATGCCGGGCTGCGCAAGCTGGGCTCGCGGCTGATTGTGCGGCAGGGAGAGACGGCCGAGCAGCTGGCGGAACTGATTGACCAGACCGGTGCCACCCACCTGGCGTGGGGACGTCGGTACGAGCCCGCCGCCCGGGCCCGGGATGAGTACCTGAAGAAGCGGTTCCGTGCGCAGGGCGTTGACGTCCAGAGCTACAACGACTCACTCCTGTGGGAGCCGTGGACCATCCAGACAGGGGGGAAAGAGTGCTACAAGGTCTTCACCCCGTTTTATCGCAAATGCCTGGAGACGGGGGGGGTGGGGGAAGAGCTGCCCGCGCCGGCAAAGTTGACCGCCCCGGGGACCTGGCCGGCGAGCGACCCGCTGGATTCGCTGGGGTTGCTCCCCAGGATTCCGTGGGCGGGGGGCCTGGCGAGCACCTGGCAACCGGGGCCCGAGGGGGCCGAACGGGAACTGGCCCGCTTCGGGGGTGGCTCGTGGTCCGAGTACAACGATCTGCGGAATTTTCCCGCCCTGTCGGCGACGTCGCGGCTGAGTCCGCACCTGCACTTCGGGGAGATCAGCCCCCGGCAGGTGTGGCATCGCCTGAAGGGATGGGCGGGACCGAAGTCGGCCGCGGCTGACCCGTACCTGCGGCAGTTGGTCTGGCGGGAATTCGCCTTTCACCTGCTGTATCACTTCCCCCAGACGCCGGTGGAACCCCTCCGCCCCGAGTTTGCCCGCTTCCCCTGGCAGGAAGACGCGGCGGGATTGCGGGCGTGGCAGCGCGGGGAGACCGGCTACCCGCTGATCGACGCGGGGATGCGGGAATTGTGGCAGACCGGCTGGATGCACAATCGGGTGCGAATGGCGACGGCTTCGTTCCTGGTGAAGGACCTGCTGATTCCGTGGCAGGAGGGGGCCCGCTGGTTCTGGGACACGCTGGTCGATGCCGACCTGGCGAACAACACGCTGGGCTGGCAGTGGACCGCGGGGTGCGGCGCCGACGCCGCCCCGTATTTCCGCATCTTCAACCCGGTCTCGCAGAGCGAGAAGTTTGACGCCGAGGGGGCCTACCTGCGGCGGTACCTGCCCGAACTGGCAAAACTGCCTGATCAGTACCTGCACCAGCCCTGGGAGGCCCCGCCGGAGGTGTTGCGGGAAGCGGGGGTCGAATTGGGACGAACCTATCCACGACCCATCGTCGATCATCATGAAGCCCGCCAGCAGGCGCTTGAGGCCTTGGCGACGATCAAGAAATAGTCAGCGCCTGGATGTCCGCTGTTGGGGGACAGTCAGTCTTGCGGGTGTCGTGGCCTGCGGCCGATTGCGGCGGATGTAAGCAGCCGGTGGAATCACCCGCAGTTGAGCCCGTTCAACCGGGATGCCGACAGCGGTTGGTCGACTGACTGCCCCGTACTGCCTGTTGATGGCGGATTGTTTTCAGGACACTGGGACCAGCCGGTGGGCGACGTGCAACCGCAGTCTGCCAACTCGCTGTGCCGAGAGCTCGCCACTCGCGAGCATGAGCCCAGTGGCTGGTGCCCGCTACAAGCGTCACAACCCTTCCGGCCCCTCCCCGGAATCGAACAGTGCGGGGTGTTCCGAGCCCGCACCCGCGCTGGCAGAGTGCAAGCTGAAGAAGAGCGAGTCTGCGATGAGATCGCGGCTCACTCGACCCTGCGTTTCGGCGCTGGTCGCTTCTTCAAGGATCATCGAGCATGCACCCGGACATCAAAATGGGCCTCGCGGTGGGGCTGGCACTGGTCGGCTTGGTCGGCGCCATGTTCTACCGGCACGAACCCGACAACCTCGACACCGTCCCTCCGCCCCTGGAAGACCAGGCGGCGATCGACAAGGAAATCTCGCAAAGCCCCCGCGCACCGTACCTGAACCCCATCGACGACCTCGAGAAGGGGGAGTCGGCCAAATCTGAGGGTGGGACCACCCCGGGGAATTCGTCGGTCACGAGTGGACCTGGTGCAGGGAATGCCCGGGGTCCGCTCGCCGATCCCACCGACGATCTCGACGCGACCGATCGCGAAGCGGGACTGGCGACCGCACGGACGGGCACGGGCGAGCCCGACCCGCTGCGTCCCCCCGCGCGACGGGAAGAAATTCCCGCCCACAATCGCGAGTGGACAGCGACCCCGTCGCGCACCGAAACCGCGGCGGCGGGAGCCGTTGCGGCGGGTGCCAACTCAGCGAACCAGGGCAGCGGTGCGAAGCCAGCTACCCGGCGGCACGTGGTGCAGGCGGGCGACACGCTGACGCGGATCGCCGAGCGGTACCTCGGCTCAAAGGCGTACGTCCGCGACATCTACCAGGCGAACCGCGATCGGATGCGCAGCATCGACGATCTACCCGAGGGGGCGTCCTTGATCATTCCCGATCCGGCCAGCCTGTCGCGATCGGCGGTGGGGAATGCCGCGCCGAGCGGCACTGCGAGTGGACCGCCGCGCGAACCGACCCCCGCCCGGACGAGGGGGGAAGAAGAGGAGTCGGGCGAAGATCCGCTGCGGGCCTCGTCGTCTGCGAAACCGTTCAAACTGACGTTCGAGCCCGTGCGGCGTCGGCGCGGCCCATCGTCCTCCGGTCTGGAGGTGACACCCGCGAAGGGTGCGACTTCGCCGGAAGGTCGACTGGGGAGCATCGACGACGGTGAGGAACCGCTCGATCTCTTCGAATCGCAGGATGACAGCCGCCTGATCGACCGCCGTCGTCGCCCCTGATGGATCAACGCCAGGCGAGACGCGTCCCCCCGACCTTGCCGGTCGGGGGACGCCTCGCTGTGTGAGGTCCTCGCCCCGACGTGGTTCCAGTCGTCACGTGTTGTCTGTCCCGATGAGCGGACCGCCATCATGC
>CAIUHT010000282.1 GCA_903898975.1 uncultured Planctomycetaceae bacterium | reverse complement strand
TCGATGAGTGGATCGCTGGCCATTTTGGCCAGGACCACGGGCAACACGCCGACTTCGACAATACACCGACTGTCGATGAGCTGGCGGGGGTCGACATCGAGCAATCCGGCGTGCAGGCCCAGGTGCTCGGTCACGCGTCCCATGTCGAGTCGGCCGACGGTCAACCCGACCCCGGTCTTGGAGGTGACAATCCCGAGGTATTCCAGCGACTTGGTCGCTTCACGGACGCTGAGCCGGCTGATTCCGAGGGAATCGGCCAGCTGCGACTCCGTGGGAAGCCGATCGCCCGGCGCAAGGCGGCGGGCGACGATGTACTGCCGGATCTGCTGGGCCGCGTGATCGCGGACCTTGGGACGACGGACGGTTTTCATGGAGCGCTGCGAGAGAACGTCATTCGTCGGACAGCCTTGAGATTATCTGATAATCGGACCGGGGGGCAAGACTCGCCGGTCGGGCGGGCCGGCCTGTCGAACAATCCCGATTGGGTGCTGAAGGACAAGCCAGTGGACACAGCGACAGGTCGCCGATCAAAACGTCGGCAGGCCGCGACGATCGTGAAGGGCTCAGAGTCGAAGCCGTCCCTGGCCCGATCGCTGACGAGACTGCAGGGAGCCAGAAGCGTCCAGCGGCGGGTGTCTGCCCCGGCGGGACGACGGCGCGGGGGCTAACTGCTGGGCAGCATCATCGGCCGGACCGCTTCGATTTCTGGTCGAAACTCCATCTGCGGCAGGATGTCGCGTTCGATCTCGATTCCCGGGGCGACTTCCGTCAGTTGCAGCCCCGCTGGACCCAGCCGGAAGACGGCTCGTTCGGTCACGAACAGCACCTCCTGCCCGATCTCGCGACTGCGCGCGGCACTGAAGGTGACCAGTTCGACCTCGGACACAAATTTGCGGACGGTTCCTTCGCGCAGAATCTTGAGTCGCCCGTCCTGCAGACGGAGCTCCAGCCCACTGGCGGTGAACGTGCCGCAGAAAATCAGCCGGCGGGCCGACTGCGAAATGTTCACAAAGCCGCCCACCCCGGCGAAGCGGGTTCCGAAGCGGCCGACGTTGACGTTGCCGTGGCGGTCGATCTGGGCGGCCCCGAGCGCGGCGAAGTCGAGCCCGCGTCCATCGTAGAAGTCGAACTGGGCGGGCTGGTCGACGATGGCCTGCGGAAAGTGGGCGGCCCCAAACGACAGGCCCCCCGCGGGCATCCCGCCGATCGGCCCGCTCTCGACGGTCAGTGTCACCCGCCCCAACAGCCCCTGCCGGGCCGCGACCCGGGCGATCCCCTCGGGCATGCCGATGCCAAGGTTGACGACCGCCCCGGGCCGGAGTTCGGCACAGGCCCGCTCGGCGATGATGCGGCGTTCGAGCGGCTCGGGGGTCGCTCCCTCGGCCTCCCCGGGGACCGAGCCAGCGGGATACGACGGCGTAGCACTGAACGGGGTCACACCAAGCACGGAGGCGTTGGACGGGGGAGAGGTGTCGCCGGGAGGCGTGGGGGCACAGTAATTGGGATTGAACCGCTCGGCGAAGGTCTGATCGTGCTGCTCAGGGGAGGCGACCACCACGCGATCGACGAACAGGCCGGGAACGTGCACCTGCTGCGGAGGGAGCGGTTCGTCCAGCAGGGTCTGGACCTGGGCAATCACCAGTCCCCCGCTGTTGCGGGCCGCCTGGGCGATGGGCAGCACCTCGCCCACGATCGCTTCCCGCGCCATCGAGAGATTGCCCCAGGGGTCGGCTGCGGTGGCTCGCAGCAGTCCGACATGAATGGGAAAGGCGTGATACCAGAGCCAGGTGCGGCCCCCCAGTTCGACGCGTTCGACCAGTGGTTCGATCGTGCGGTCATTCAGCCGACCCCCGCCGTGCAGGGGATCGATGAATGTCCCCAAACCGACGTGGGTGATGCACCCCGGGCGTCCCGCGGCGATGTCGCGAAACAGCTGGCAGATGACCCCCTGGGGGAAGTTGTAGGCTTCGATCTGGCCGGTGAGGGCCAGTCGGCCGAGTCCGGGAGCAAGTCCCCAGTGGCCGCCAATGCAGCGGGCGAGCAACCCGGGATGGGCAAGATGATTCAGCCCTCGGGAGCGGCCATCGCCCTGCCCTGCCCCGTAGACCAGGGTCAGGCCGGCGGGGGTGCCGGTGGCGAGAAAGCGACGCTCAAGAGCGGCAGTGAGCGCCTCGGGATGGGCGGCCCCGACGAAGCCCCCGGAGGCGACGGTGCTGCCGGGAGCGATCAGGGCCACCGCTTCCTCGGCGGTGGCCAGCCGGGCCTGCAGGGGCGTGGGGCTC
>CAIUHT010000281.1 GCA_903898975.1 uncultured Planctomycetaceae bacterium | reverse complement strand
GAATCCGCTCCCGCAGGGGGCCCCCAGCCGACACGTCGCAGCAACTCACCCACCACGGCGTGTTCGGCCGCCGTTACAAACGGGCCCATTTCGTAGATGGCCATCGGGTTGTTGATCACCGCCCCGAGGCCATCCCACAACCCGGCCAAGGGGAGTGCCGCTGGCACCTGGTGTCCCACATAACGCGGATCATGCAGGTTAATCCCCCGCGCCAGCGTCAACTCGACCAGCTCCCCAAATCGGTCAGCCAATGCCGCTGCCGACGCCTCCACGGGCAACGCCCTCGCCAGCTCGTCCGCCGCCTCGGCTGTCAGCAGTCGCGGGTCGTTCCAGTTCAAGACCCGACCGGCCGATTCCCCGCACCGCCGCAAATGCCCCGTCAGTTGCTTGATCAACCCCTGTCCCGACTGCTGAAACAGCTCGAGATCATACGCCCGCCGAATCCGAGCTACCGCCCCCGCTCGGTCCCAACCCCCTGCTGCCATCCCGTGATTGTTCATGATTTCCAGTGTAGACCTCCCCCTCCCGTCATTACAATTCGCCCCCAGACTCCGCCGGGCCCCAACGCCTCCCTCGCAACCCCCCGCACTGCTGCGTTCTTCGCCTCGCCACACAAAGTCACCCCGGCCCGCCCGATTTGCTCCCGGCATCTCCACTGCGATCCACATTGGCACCCGTCACGACCCTCCGAGAATGACTCCCGTAGCGGCCTCTCGCCGACATGACCCGGCGCACCTCTCTCCCCTCCCTCCGCCTCCCAGTTTCGGCCCCCCCGCCCCGAACCCGCCCCGAACCCGCCCCGAACCCGCCCCGAACCCGCCCCGAACCCGCCCCGAACCCGCACCATGCCGCGCTTCACCCTGCTCTTCGGCAGCCTGCTGGCCCCGGTCTTGTCCCTGGTGACTCCCCTCGGCAGTCCCTGGGCCCCCGTGCCAGCCGTTGCCGCCGATCCTCCGCTTGTCATCGAGACCCCACTCTCGCCTCCGACCTGGGCACTCCTGCAGCGAGAACTGCTCGCCGCTGCCGACGATGGCTGTCGCCAGTTCTTCGAACGCTACTTCGACGACCGTGGCTACCTGCTCTGCGTCGAGCGGTGGGGAGGCGACGATGGTCCCGACGATGCCATCGAAAACTGCAACGACTGGCCCCTGCTCCACGCCCTTGGGGGGAGCCCCCAGACCCTCGAACTCTTTCAGCGCGCCTATGAAGGACACCTCAGGCAGTACACCCTCGCCCGGACCGCGCAGGTCCCCATGGCCCGCGATGGCATGTACTATCGAGAATTCCCGGTGGCGATGGATTGGCTCCACAATGCCGAAGGTCTCACTGCCTTCAACCTGCTGGGCCTCTCCACCCCCCACGATCCCCGCTTTCGGCAGCGGGTCGAACGCTTCGCCCGCTTCTACACCGGCGCAGACCCGCAGGCCCCCAACTATGACCCCCAGCACCGCGTCATCCGCAGCCTGTTCAATGGCAGCCGCGGGCCCCTCCTCCGGCCCGCCACCCCCCTCGACTGGGCCGGTGACCCCATCGAGATCGCCGGCCGCTTCCGCCCCGGTCATGGCGAACGGAGCTACGAGGAAATGCTCCTCCACTTCCAGGACTACACCGACATCGTCGGCGATCACCCCCAAAACCTCCTCGCCACCTCCCTCGCCGTCAACGCCTGGCTTCTCACCGGCGATGACCGGTACCGCCAGTGGGTTCTCGAGTATGTGAATGCCTGGACCAGCCGGGCACGGGCCAATGGCCACATCCTCCCCAGCAAGGTCGGTCCCGATGGCACCGTCGGTCCCGACTGGTTCGGCAATGTGTATGGCTGGGGCTTCACCGTCTTCGATCCCGCCACCCAACGCCCCGCTCATCGCAACACGGTCTACCTGGGTGTCGTCGGGTTCCTCAACGCCATGTTTCTCTCGGGCGATGCTGAGCACCTCGACACCTGGCGTCGACAGATCGACGCGGTCAACGCCCAGTCTCGCGTTGTGAACGGACAACCCCAGTACCCGCGCATGTGCAACGCCGATGGCTGGTACGACTTCCGCCCCACGCCCGCCGACTTCGGCCTGCTTGAACTCGCCTGCCTCGCCTGGCGCCCCGCCGACCTCGAACCGGTCGCCAGCCACGAGTGGCTGCAGTTTCTCGCCGGTCGCGACCCCGCCTGGCCCGAGCGAGCCCTCCGCCAGGACCTTGAGCAGGTCCGTCAACGGGTCGCCGGCCTCGTCGCCGACAACTCGACCCCCGACACCCGCCTCTCCGACGACTCCCTCCGCTTCAACCCCGCCCGTATCGACTCGCTGGTCTGCCAGATGCTCGGAGGCCTCCCCCCCGGCAATCGAGGCCAGCCCCTGTTCTGTTCCCTCCGCTACTTCGACCCCGCCACCCGTCGGGCCGGCCTCCCCCCGGGCGTAGCCGCCCTGGTCGAACGCCAGTCCGCCGACCAGCTCAGAGTCACCCTGGTCAACACTCTCCCCACCCAGCCCCGCGAACTGCTGCTCCAGGGGGGGGCCTACGCAGAACACCGCCTCAGCACGGTCGCCGTGGGAGACGCCCCCGCCCGCCCTCTCACCGATCCCTGCCTGCGCATTCGCCTCGAGCCTGGCTGCGGGGCCACGCTGCAGTTCCAAATCAACCGCTTTGCCCGCCCCGGCTCGCTCACCTTCCCGTGGGATCGTCTTGATTGACCGACCCGGTTTTGGGAAGATTTTGACAACCCAAGAGCCTGACTTCGGCTTCCCGAGAAACCGCCCGGCCGGTTCTCTGCGACAGCCCCCCACTCCCCAGGCACCCTGCTCCCGGTCACTCTCGGGTGACCCCTCCGAGGCGGAATGAACTCTCCCAGCCCCTACCTCAGTTACCGCATCGGCAACAACGAGCAGCGGTTCTATTTCGACCAGCGCGACACGGTCCGCATCGGTCGGGGTGACCCAGCCAGCGGACTGTTGATGGACCTGACCCTCCCGCACTCCATCCCGGGTGTCGGTCGCCACCATGCCACCATTCGCCGCCAGGGAACCGACTGGTTGCTCGTGGATGGCAGCAAAGACGGCCCCAGCAAAAACGGCACCTATCTCGACGGGGTCCGCATCGTGGCCCCCGCCTCCCTCGGCGATGGCAGCCAGCTCTTGCTCGGTACATTTCCCCTTGAGTTCTGCCAGCCCCGGCCCAGCAGTTCCGGCGAATCGGAGATCGGAAGAGCACACGTCTGAACTCCAGTCACGAGATTCCATCTCGTATGCCGTCTTCT
>CAIUHT010000280.1 GCA_903898975.1 uncultured Planctomycetaceae bacterium | reverse complement strand
CAGCACCAGGGTGTTGTCGAACGCCTGCATCGTCCGCAGCTGCTCGAGGACCCGGCCAATCTCGCGATCCATCCGATCAACCATCGCCGCATGGATCGCCATCTTGGTCGCCTGGAAGTCACGCTGTCCCGCCGTGAGAGACTCCCACGGCAGCGGGCGATTGATCTCGTTCGCTCCCAGCTTCATGAGGGCTTCCGGGAAGTGATACGGGGGACCGACGTCGCGCTCGAGCGGCGCCAACCCCCGCGGCAGCAGCCCCAGGTTCACTTGCCGGTCATGTCGCGTCTGCCTCAGTCGTTCGTACCCGTCGGCGTATTTCCCCGCATACCGCGCGATGTCTTCCGGCAGGGCATGCAGGGGAAAGTGCGGCGCGATGAACGCGATGTAAGAAAAGAACGGCCGGCCCGCATGCTCGCGGGCATGCTCGCGGAGACATTCGATGGCGTGGTCGGCCGTCGCGACGGTCGCGTAATACCCTGCAGGCACGCTCTCCGGGGGCACTGGCTTGTCATCCAGGCTGTTCCCCCGGGGACTGAAATAATTCCCCTGGTTCCGCATGTCGAGCGAACGGTCGAACCCACCGGCCAAAACCGGCCCATCGACATGCCACTTCCCGGAGTGATAGCAGCGATAGCCCGCCGACTTCAGATACTCGGGCAGCAGCTTCGCCCACACGGGACGCTTCCCCTGGCTTCCCCCATTCCCCCCGGGGAACGAATCGCGGGCCACGTGCTGCGCGTAGTACCCGGTCAACAACGCGGCTCGACTGGGCCAGCACCGGGCCGTGTTGTACGCCTGCGTGAACCGCACCCCCCCTGCCGCCAGGCTGTCGAGATGTGGTGTGGCAATCTCTCCCCCATAGCACCCCAGGTCGGAAAACCCCAGGTCGTCAGCCAGCACAATCACGACGTTGGGTGGCGGTTCGGCCGCAGCCCCCCGCTCGGCCAGGCCACCCCACAGCCCCGCCGCCACCAGGCAGACCACTCGCCACATCGCACCGCTGGTGACACGCATCCGGTTCTCCTCAAAAATGCTCCGCCAGGCTGCTCGCGGTCCTGCACCACACCACAGCCCGCCCCGTCACCCCAAAAACCGGCCACGCAGCCAGCTCCCGACCGGCGAATTCCCCCTTGAGCTGCGATGACCCGAACCGCAACCCCACCCCCCACCCAGGGCCCATCGGCGCTGGCGATCGCCGTCGGCAATCAGCGCCGGCAATCAGTGCCGGCCAGAGACTTCGGCAATCGCCTGCATCGACCAACGCCGCCGCTCCACTCAGAGGGGGCCACCCGCCTCCGCAGTTCTACCCGACCAGGGTCCCCCTCGCCACTGGCGTTCGCCGTGCGCGACAGATGGTGACGTCCCGCCACGCGCCGGCGACGCGACGGTCTCACACGCCCACTCTCGTTTCCCAGCGGCAGGACCCCGCGGGACGTCCCTCGGCCGAGCCCGCTCAGCCACCAGGCCACGCCGCGCCGGCGACACCGCGAGCATGAGTTCACCTCAGTCGGCCCGCACAGTTTGCCCAATCTTCCCCACGGCTGGCGACCGCTCCGGGCGGCAGTGTGGGGGGGTAGAGCCCTCTTGCCGTGGGTGCCGATAAAGACGAAGGATCGATTTCCCTGTCTGGTTGCACCTGCCGTCTGGGCCGGGCTCCCCTCTGCCGTGCCGAAAGCCGTCGCCATGAGTTCCTCCGAGGTCGCCGAGCTGCAACGCCGCATCGCCGAGCTGGAATCGCTGCTGCTGCAGGCCCAGAAGCTGACCACCGTCGGTGAACTCGCGTCGTCGATCACGCACGAATTCAACAATGTGCTGACGACCGTCATCAATTACGCCCGGCTCGGCCTCCGCAACTCCGACCAGGCCTCCCGCGACAAGGCGTTCGAGAAAATCCTCGCCGCCGGTCAGCGGGCCAGCCGCATCACCACCGGCCTGCTCTCGTACGCCCGGCGAGGGACCACCCGCCGCGAGGCGACCGACCTCGCGGTCCTCACCCGCGATGTGCTGGTGCTGGTCGAGAAAGAGCTGGAACAGGCCCGCGTCCGGCTGGAACTCAAGCTTCCCGAACAGCCTGTCTGCAGCGAGATCAACGCCGGTCAACTGCAGCAGGTGCTGCTGAACCTGGTGGTCAACGCCCGGCAGGCGATGCCCCAGGGGGGGACGCTCACGCTGGTGCTGGCAGCCGAGCCCAAGCGGGGTGTCTTGATGCTGCAGGTGCAAGACACCGGGACAGGGATTGCCCCCGAGCATCTTTCCAAGCTCTTCCAGCCCTTCTTCACCACCAAGCGGGCCGAGGGGAACGGGCAGGGGGGCAACGGCCTGGGTCTGTCGATGTGTCGCGAGGTGGTCGAGGCGCACCGCGGGCGGATTGTATGCCAGAGCGAACTGGGGAAGGGGACCCGGTTCACCATTGAGCTACCCTTGGCCGATCCGCACGCCGCGCAGGTCGCCATTTCCCCGGCGACCGCCGTGCTGCAAAAGCGGGCCCGCGGCAGCGTCCAGCGGGCCGGTTGAACCCGCTCGCGATCGGCCGGCGATCGACCAACAGGCCACCCGCCCGGCCCCACCCCGCCACGCTCCACGAAGTTCGGGCCAGAGCGTCTCTGCCGGGTCGCCTTGGGGCACCGGTGGCTGTGGTGACAGCCAGTGTGAGCCACGCTGAGCCACACGCGCAGCGCTCATCGACCGCGTGGATTCACATCGTCGCGACCGCTTCCGAGGCTTCCGCACCCTCCGCAGTGAGCGTCGAGTCGCCCCATTAGGGGAACGCTTGCCTGGCCGGCGCATGGCTCGCCCAGCAGCGGGGTGAGCCAGCCGACCAACAGACTGCCGCTGGCACTCCGACGTCTGGGACTCGACACCCGCGACCTGGCTGAGGTCGGGGCGTAAAAAAATCCCCCCGTGCGATGGACGCTGCGGGGGGATCGGAGGAGGCTTGACTTAGGCCGAGAAACTGCTGCCGCAGCCGCAGCTCTTGACCGCATTTGGATTATTGAAAGTGAAGCCCCGTTTTTCAAGTCCGTCGTAGTAATCGAGGACCGTCCCATCGAGGAACAGCTCGCTCTTCTTGTCGACGGCGACGCGGATCCCGTGGTGCTCTTCCACCACATCTTTCTCGGGATTCGCGGCTTCGTCGAAGCCCAGGCTGTACTGGAACCCGCTGCAGCCTCCCCCCACAACCCCGATGCGCAGCACCGAGCTCTGCAGGTTCTTGTCTTGCATCACCTTCTTGACTTCGCTGGCGGCCTTTTCGGTCAACGTCACTGGCATCGCACACACTCCCGGAACAACCGGCCCACGCCCGCGGGCCCGGTGGATGACTGCTTCTTCGTTCGCAATTAAACACAATTGCGGCTGTGGAAATTATAACAATCACCCGGGGGAATCAACTCGATT
>CAIUHT010000279.1 GCA_903898975.1 uncultured Planctomycetaceae bacterium | reverse complement strand
GGGGGGTGGGGAGGGGGGAGGGTGGAGGGTCCGGCGCGGGGTGTGCGGACTCGCGGGGTGGGCTTGGGGGCGGCCGGCGCGCTGGCTCAGTGCTTGGGGGGGGCTGAGATCGGCGGGGCGCAGTGACTCTTTGGCGCGGGGGTCGCCGTCGGGGCCGATTTTGTTCGGCGTGACGGGGACGCTACCGGCTTTGAGCGCCATGCGAACTTGGACCGATTACCCCGCTGGCTGGTGCGCGCGGGGATGCGGGGGCTCTTGTTGCTGAGTCTCGCGGGCTCGCGTTATTCGCAGAGCAGGGGGCCCGTTGCTTCGACGGCGTCGTCGGCATCGAAGGCCGCTGAGAAGCTTTGGGGCTCGACCCGGGGGCTGTCTTCCCGTTCGATCTGGGCCATGTCGATCAGGTCAAACTGATCGCCCGCGCCCAGCGAGAGGAAGTTGCCCGGGCTTTCGGTCCCTTCGGCGAGCTGGTCGAAGATCGAGACCCGGTTTTCGCCAAGGACTTCCAGTTCGCGGCCACGAATGAGCACGGCAGTCCCTTCGTCGATCCCCAGCCCGAGCAACTCGGGACGGGCGAGCTTGAGGCGAGCCATGTCATTCAGACGATGCCGCTGCGAAAAGTACGGATCGACAGCGGTCCCGGGCAGCAGGCCGAAGCCATCTTCGTAGCCTTCGCCCATGATCTGGCGATTGTCGAGCGGATTGCCGCGCACCAGGTAGCTGGCGAGGATCGAGGCCCCGGCGGCATTGCCGCCAATCACCCCATCGCGGGCGAGCAGTTGCTGCAATCGGTCGCAGAACTGCGTCCCTTCGAGCGCATCGACGAGCCGCCATTGGCGACCGCCGGTGAACCAGATGCCCCCCGCCCCGGCGAGCAGTTCGAGCAGTTCGGCCGCCTCGGCTTCGCAGTTGTCTAGCGGGTGCACGCAGACCACGTTGCGGGCTCCGGCGGACCGCAGCCAGGCCGTGGTTTCAGCAGCGTCGGGAGGCGTTTCACCCGCCGCGGTGGTGACCACGACGATCAGGGATTCAGGGCCCCCCGCCGAGGCGATGAACCGTTCGGCCGCCTCAGGGGAAACCAGGCCACCTCCCGCCAGCATGACAGACCCGCTGGAGAGACCCTGCCCGCGGATGGTGTTGGAGGGGCTGACTTTTGGGGAAACCCGAGCGGCCGCCGAGCGCGAGAGGGCCAGGAGATCGACCTGATCGCCTGGTCGGAGCGTGGACTGCCGCACAGGAAGGCCGGGGGTCTCGGCGAGGAACGTCACGACTTCGGAGTCGGATTCTTCCAGCACGGTCATCCGGCGACCCTGGACCACAACGCTTGTCCCTTCATCGATGCCGACCCCGACCAGGTGGGGGAACGCCGAAAGGGCGTTGAGCAGTCGGTCCTGGCGACGGCGCTTGAGGAAGTGCTGATCGACCACGGTGCCGGGCAGGAAGCCGAGGCCCCGCTCGAGTTCGGGCTCGGGATTGCCCCCCTTGATCATGACTTGCGACATGATGGCGGCCCCTGCCGAGGTCCCGCCGATGACTCCTCCCCGTTCGAGCAGTTGCCGGAGGCAGCGTTCGACGCGGGTGTCGAGGTAGACTTCGGTCAGCCGGCTTTGGTGCCCGCCGATGAACCAGACGGCAGTCGCATTTTCGAGCGGGATGCAGAATTCGTGCGAATTCGCCACATCGCGATCGCGGGTGTGCACAACGCACAGGTCGGCGACGCGGAGGTTGCGAAACGGGGCGACGCGACTTTCGACATCGGGTGTGTCGGCGGCTTCACTGGCGGTCGTGATGATGACCAGTCGGCAGTCCTCCCCGCCGCCAAAGTCGATGAAACGCTGCATCGACGACTCGGGCATGCGGCCACCCCCCGAGATGAACAGCGTGCCCGAGACCGACTTAACGCGGTCGTGGGGAATGGGGGCTTTAACGATCGCCCGGCGGGCGGGTTCTTCAGCCTGGGCGGCACCCCACGGGGCGGACAGGCCGAGGCAGACCGCGAGGCCGGCGAGGGTATGCCGGGCGAATGGGGGACGGGACAGGCTGGCCAGAACGGACGGAACGGTGGCTGGAGCGGTGGCGGTAGCCGCAAGTTGTTGTGCGGCAGGAAGATAGGTGTCTGAGGCGAGCGCAGCGGGCGATCGATCCTCGATCGCCGCAAGGGCTGCGTGAGCAATGAGTGACTTCATGTCGATCGGACTCCAGAAGGAACCCTGAGTCCCCGGTGAACAGACACCGCAAGCCTAAGTATGTGAAGAGCTTGCAACCGAGGATCTACGATTTTAGACGAACGCCTCCGGGATGGCCAGCCTGAGCTGAGTTGTGACTGGAGGGGGAACCCCTCAACCGCTTTTCCCTGCGAAATCTATGCCTAAATCCATTCTCGGGCAAGATCAGGGAAAATCAAGGAAAATCCGGGTGGGCTGGAGCGAATGCCCGGGGGGGAGTGATGGAAGTTTCCGCAGCCTTGCGGTGTGGTGATTGACGCCGAGTTAGGCACGGTGCCCAAGGAAGCGACGCCTTGGGGCTCAACCGGAGGGGACATCGGAGGTGGACTAGGCCGAGCGCATCTCAGACCCCACTGGGTTCCCCCGCGGGTGCCTGAAGATTCACCCCTTGGGGCCATCGGCGATTTCCTGCGCCGAACCTCTGCCAAACCGGGAGGAATCGATTGAGCCGAAATTGATCAGATTGTCAGGTGGTCAAAGTTGGCGGTCTGTCCCCTGGTTTCGGGGGCTGGTCTGCCCGGCAGCACCGGGCGGTGACTGGGCCCGGGCCTTACCGGGAGGCCGGGCGGTCATCCGCCCGAGGTTTCGGGGCGGCAGGCGAGAGCCAGGGCGAGGGAGTTCAGCCGGGTTTCGACATCGTCGGCCCGCGACATAAAGACGACGGGGCAGCGGGCCCCGTACAACAGGCCGCCGAACCGGCAGTCGGCGGTGTACATGATTGCTTTGACTGTCAGATTCGCTGACAGGAGGTTGGGAAACACCAGTGCGTCGGCGGCCCCGACGACTGCCCCGGCGATCGCCTTGCGTGAACCGGCCTCGCGGGCGTAGGCGAGATCGAACGACAGGGGACCTTCAACGCGGGCGGAGCCAAACCGCCCCTCCTCGGCGAGTCGGCGGAGTTCGACAATCTCGACCGTCTCGGGCATGGCGGGGTTGAGTTTTTCGGTGGCGGCGACGAGGGCGACGCGGGGCTCGGGAGTGCCGAGGGCTTGGGCGACCTGGATCGTCCCGAGCAGGATCTGCTGCTTCTGCGGGAGGGTGGGGGCGATGGTGACACCGGTGTCGCTGAGGAGAAACCGGCGGTCGTGGTGGGGGATCTCCATCAGGACCACCTGGAAGATGGTGCGGCCGATGCGTTGGCCATAGCGGGGATCGAGTAGTGCGCGGACGAGCGCGGGAGTGTCGATCTGGCCCTTCATGAGGACCTCGGCCCGCCCGTCGGCGATCGCCTCGAGGGCGGTTTCAGCAGGACTGTCGGTGGGGAGCAGTTCGAACGCGGACAGATCGACACCGGCATCGCGGGCGACGGCGGCCAGCTGGTCGCCAGCGCCGGTGACGAGGGGGCGGACCCAGCCCCAACTGGCGGCAGTGGCGAGCGCCTGGAGCACGGTGGAGTCGGCCCCGCCCGCGGCCACGACGCCGACAGGACGGTGGGCCCGATGGGCCTGGGCACGCAACTGGTCGAAGGTGGGCAGGCTCATGATTGGGGGGGCTGGGACCAGCGAGGGGTCCGCTTTTCGAGGAACGCCGCAATTCCCTCGCGGGCGTCGGGATGCGTGGCGTTGGCAGTGATGATGGGGACAGCGTCGTCGTAGGCAGCCGCTTCATCAAGCGGGAGTTGGCGGTAGAACGCCCGCTTGCCCAGGGCCACCACCTCGGGACTGGCGCGGGCCAGGGTCTGGGCGAGTTCGTGGGTGGCCCCATTCAGTTCGGCGGCGGGCACGACGCGGTTGACCAGCCCTCCCTCGCGGGCCCGTTGAGCCGAGATTGGCTCGGCGGTCAGCAGCATCTCGAGGGCCAGCTTGGCGGGCAGCACCCGCACGAGGGGCACCATGGGGGTGGTGCAGAACAGGCCAATTTTCAGCCCGGGTGTGGCGAATTGAGCGGTCTCGGCGGCCACGACCAGGTCGCACGTCGCCACCAGCTGACAGCCCGCCGCGGTCGCGAGACCCTGCACGCGGGCAACGACCGGCTGGGGCAGGTGGCGGAGAGCGAGCATCATGCGGGCGCAGGCGGAGAACAGCTGCTGGCATTGCTCGGGGGTCGCCGTGGCAAGTTCGCGGAGGTCGTGCCCCGAGCAGAAGACCGGCCCC
>CAIUHT010000278.1 GCA_903898975.1 uncultured Planctomycetaceae bacterium | reverse complement strand
GGAATCAGCAGGTCGGCCAGTGGCAGCGCGGCCAGTCCCCGGCGTCGACAAAAGAGCCAGTAGCCCACTGGAGCCAGGAGCAGTCCCCCGTACAGCACCAGTCCCCCCTCGGGCAGGCTGACAATTTTCTGCACGACTTCACCCAGCGACTTCACCCCGGCGAACATCGTGGCCCGGTACTGGATCACGTAAAACAGGCGGCCCCCCAGCAGCCCCGCCACGAAGATCCAGATGGCGACATCCCAGGCGATCTCGCCCGGCAGTCCCTGTCGCCTCAGCCGCCAGGCTCCAAAGGCGGACGATGCCACGTAAGACAGAAACAGCAGCGAGCCAAAGCCATACACCGGCAGCGACTTCTTGATTGGTGCGGCGACGATCAGCCCGGCCACGATCGCCCAGACGACCCACGTCGAAGAGTCGCTGGGGGCCTCGGGGGCACGTCGGGATTGCACAAACCACCAGGCGGCGCCCAGCAGCAGCCAGCCCAGCAGCACCAGGCCGACTCCAAACACCGGGACCGCACCCATCGGCCCCATTGAGACGGTCTGAGACAGCGGAATCTCAAACAACACCGAACGCATCGCGCAGCTCCTTCCGCCGACACTGGTGCCACCAGGCACTGCCCCAACCGGCTGGATGAGACGATTCTTGCGCATTCCCCGGCAGGCGTCTATCCCAATCGCCCCAAAACCCCGGCCACTCAAGCCGTCGGTCACTCAGCCGGTCAATCACCACGGGCGGTGCCCGCCAGCTGTCACTGCCAGCGGCCAAACACCATGTTGTCGATGAGCCGGGTGGTTCCCACTCGGGCGGCGACCAGGGCCACCACGCTGGGTTGCCAGGACGAAAGTTCCTCCAGCGTCTGCGGATCGGCCAGGGTCGCGTAGTCCAGCACCACCCCAGGGGCCGCCACCAGTCGGTCACGCAGTTCCCGCTGCAGGGCAGGGATGTCACGGACCCCTTGTTCCAACTGCGTCATGGTTCTTCGCAGTGCCGCCGAGAGTTCCAGCGCCTGCTGCCGCTCGGTGGGCGACAGGTACACATTCCGGCTCGAGAGCGCCAGGCCATCTGGTTCCCGAACCGTCGGGCAGACCACAATCTCGATTGGCAGGCACAGGTCCGCGACCATCTTTCGCAACACCGCCTGCTGCTGAAAGTCTTTCTGGCCAAAGTACGCCACATCGGCGGGAACCACAGAGAACAGCTTCAGCACAACCGTGGTCACCCCCTGGAAGTGCGTTGGTCGGCTGGCCCCTTCCAGGCCCCGCGTCAGCCCTTCCACCCGCACAACGGTCGACATGCCCGCGGGGTACATCGCCGGGACACTGGGGTGGAAGACCAGGTCGGCGCCCGCCCCGGAACACAGCCGCAGGTCGGCCTCGAGGGGCCGGGGATACTTCGACAGATCCTCATGCGGGGCAAACTGCGTGGGGTTCACGAAGATCGAGGCCACCACCACATCGCAATCGTGGCGGGCCTGTTCGATCAGGCTGCGGTGGCCGGCGTGCAGGGCACCCATCGTTGGAACAAACCCCACGCGCAGCCCGGTCCGCCGCGCTGCCTGCACCACCCGCCTGATTTCCTCCGGACTCTCCACCAACCGGGCCGCGCCCGCTGCCTCTGTCTGGTTCATTCGCAAGTCCATCGCGGCAGTTCGCCACGTCTGTGTAGAGTGTTGTCGGCCGCGGTGACGACTCCCCAGTGGCCAGCCGTGTTCGCGCCCGCTTGAAGACCCAGCGTGGCGACTCCCGATGCAGGGCTTCGCGAGCCAGCGTTTCGAGAGGTCGAGATCGTCCGGGGTGGCTGCCGTGCGCCAATCACCAGCGATCTCTCAAGGCTCACCCGCACGGGCTGGCGACCCAATCTCCTGACGCTCCGGGCCTGCCCCTGTCAGAGTCGGGACAGACCCGCTTCGCTGTGCGGTCGAGAATCGCCGGCCGGTCAGGCTACCGCTTGCGTCGCACCCGCTGACTGGTGGCGTTCATCATGTCGCCACACTGCTTGCGGGCGTCGGCCAGCCCCTTCGCGGTCAGGTTGGTCCCCCTGACGTAATCGAGCACAACCTTTTCGGCTGC
>CAIUHT010000277.1 GCA_903898975.1 uncultured Planctomycetaceae bacterium | reverse complement strand
GCTGTTTTCGCCCCTGTCGCTCCTGCTCGCGGCTCTCGCCATCCTGCTGCTCTGGGGCCTCCCCGGGCTGGTCGCCACCAGGCTCCTCCACGCCCAAGGTCGCCTGCCTCGCGGGCCCTGGTCCCGCCATCTTCCTTACGCTGGCCTGTCCCTGCTGCTGTTCGCCCTCTGGCCCCGCACGGGTCACACCAGTGGCGAGGCTGACCCGACGACCGACCGTGACTCGGCTCGCTCTTCCCGACATTGGCGGGTGGCCGGTGTGGCGGTCTTGTCGCTCAACCTGCTGCTGCTGGCTGGCGTCGGTCTGTTTGGCCAGCGGGCCTGGGCCCTCCTGCGACCCTCGCCAGATCCATTCCGGGCCGAGGCTGCCGCCCAGATGCGGGCGACCGCGTCGAAATGGTTCGCCGCCCATCCCGCCTTCGCCACCCACCGCGACCAACTCGGGGTTCCCGAGGTTGTCGCCCTGTCACCCATCGTGTTCGATCCCCACCTGGAACGGTGGTCGGGCCAGGCGATCGTGCGACACCAGCAGGGGGACGAAGCGCTCGCGTTCACCCTGATCCCCGACCCGATGCGGCCCCTTGAGTTCACCCTCCGGCTTGGTCTGCCCCCCGTCACCGCCCCCCGCGTGGTGTCTCAGCTGCATGCGGCGCTGTCGGCGGCCGACCGGTTTCCGTCCCCTGGAGAAAACGGCGCCGAATTGCAGATTTTGAAGGTCAGCGGACTCCCGTACGACCCCCGGGAACTGCATCGCAAAGGTTGCGTGCAGATCCGTCACGGCGAGCAAGAGGAAGAGTTACCCTTCGTGCTGCGCTACGGCGACCAGTCGCAGAGTCTGCTCAGCATCCAGGTGGATGAATCGGAGTTGCCCACGTTGCAGTCGCCGGAGGTGCGCCTGCTGCTCCTGCAGATCCTGGAGGGGGCCCCCACCCTCCGGAACTGGGGAGCACCGTCGGTCACCTGCGAACTGGTGTTGGTGGCCGAGACTGCGACAGACCCGATCGCTGCCCGTCGCTGGGGCAAGGCGTTGGTGAAATCAGGGGCTGGGGTGACCGAGGTGCGATTCACCCTCGAGTGGCGGAATCGCGCCCAGAAACATCTGCGACTGCTGATTGCCCCTGCGGCGTCGGCGGAATCCGATCCCACGGCGTTGACCCTGCCGGGCCAGCCCGGTGGGGGCTTGGCGATCTTGCAACCGGAACCACCACCAACGATTTCGCTCCCGCTGGCTGTCTCGGTGAAAGAATAAGGTGTGCCGGGCCGAACGGCCCCCGCAAGGAAAGTCGACTCGCGAGAAGACTCTCCCTCGGGTGCTGCGTCACCGGTTCAGCTGTCGGTAGAGGCACCGGCCTCCTCCAGCACCGAGCTGGTCAGTGGTCCGCCACGAACCACGGGCAGCCGCTGAGACTCATTCCCGAACAGATCCAGCACACACGGACTGGCAACAACCGCAACAAGAAAACTGTGAACACCAAACCCGACGAGGTGAACACGCAGACACAAGGCCTTGCGGGTGTCAGAAAAAATGGCACGCAGAGCCCGGTTGATGTCCGGTTTTGAGCGTTGACTGCGTTAGAGAGATTGAAGAGAGACGCGGTGTTTGTTTCGGGCACAACCCCGGGCGTGGCGGCCAGCGCCAGTGGAGTCATCGCCCTGAGGCAACACCCTGACAGAACCAACATCGCGGGGCGTTCCCCGAGTCGTGTTGCCGTTCCTGAAAACCGGGGACCGCCCCCCAACACCCAACAGCTGACACCCGTCCGGGTGTCAAACCTCGACTTTGCGTAACCGGGCTACGGCCCATGG
>CAIUHT010000276.1 GCA_903898975.1 uncultured Planctomycetaceae bacterium | reverse complement strand
CCTGCTTGAGAATCACCAGCATGCATTGCGTGGTGAGATAAATGTCGGTGGGGAACTGGTCAGTATCCCAGCCCAGCAGAAGATCTCCCGTGTTGGCGTCGATGCTTCCCAAGGCCCCTTGAATGCGCGAATACTCCAGTTCGTGCATCATGGTGTGTCCCGCCAGAGTCGCATGGTTCGTTTCAATGTTTAGCTTGACCTTGTCGATCAGCCCGTTGGCCCTCAGAAAGTTGAGGCACGCAGCGGCGTCGAAATCGTACTGATGTTTGGTTGGCTCTTTCGGCTTTGGCTCAAACAGAAACTGACCGTTGAAGCCTATGGATTTGGCATAATCGGCCGCCATATGCATGAACCGGGCCAGGTGCTCCAGCTCCCGTCGCATGTCGGTGTTGTACAGGTTCATGTAACCTTCCCGGCCACCCCAAAAGACGTAGTTCTCGCCCCCCAGCCGGTGGGTCACGTCGATTGCCTTTTTCACTTGCGCCGCCGCGTAAGCGAAAACATCCGCGTTACAAGAGGTGGCGGCTCCGTGCAGGTACCGCGGGTGTGAGAACAGGTTCGCTGTCCCCCACAGCAGCTTGATTCCGGTGCGCTTCTGTGCCTCACTCAGTTTCTCGGCAACCTTATCCAGCAGGCGGTTCGATTCGGCCAGTGTTGCCCCTTCCGGAGCAACATCTCGATCGTGAAAGCAGTAAAACGGCGCTTGAATCTTACTGATGAATTCGAAGGCGGCATCGACCCGGCAAAGCGCGTTGTCCAGTGACTCGGAGTGATCATCCCAAGGTCGCTGAAGCGTAGCGCTGCCGAACGGATCGCTCCCCGTTCCCCGAAACGTGTGCCAGTAGCAGACGCTGAAACGCAGCAATTCCTTCATCGGACGCCCCTCGACCAGCTCGGTCGGGTTGTAGTGCTTGAAGGCGAGCGGATTTTTGCTGCGGGGACCCTCGAAGGGGATCGTCGGAATGCCCGGAAAGAATTCGGCCATGATGGAGCTGCGTGTCTGTTAAGGGGGTTACGGTGACAGTTCGTCTGTCGCCTGAGTGCGCTCCGGTAGTCTATCAAAAGGCTACAGCACCGTGAATAAATCTGTCCCCAATCAGTCTGTCTGCCCGGCTGAGGCGTATCGGGGGACGCGATTCATTTTGCGATGGATAGACGTTCTCATTCGACACTTTGATTGTGTTTCCGCGGCTGGCGACATGGGGTGCTCTCCCGTTATGCTCCCGATCAATGCAGAGTCTTGCTGCGACCACGAGGACGCCGACGGCGGTGCCGGCGCTGTGAGTCTCCTGCCTCTCCTAGTCCACCCAAATTCAGCCGGTTCGCCATGCGATTTCTTGCGGTTGTGCAGTGTCTTCTGTGCCTCTCGGGAACAGTCGCTCAGGCTCAGGGCGAGAACCCGCTTTATGTGCGACAGTCCGATGTGGTTTACGGACGGAAGGATGGCTTGGCGCTCACGCTCGATGTCTTCACACCCCGCGCCGGGGTAAACCAGCGGGGCCTCATCTTCTGCGTCAGCGGAGGATGGTTTTCGGCGCATCAGTCCATCAATGCTCAATTCTTCTCCGAGTTCCTCAAACGCGGTTACACGGTGTTTGCCGTAGTTCATGGCAGCCAGCCCAAGTACACCATCCCCGAGATCATCTCCGACATGCATCGGGCTGTCCGATTCGTGAGGCATCATGCCGGTAGGTTCGGAGTCGACCCCAATCGGCTGGGTATTTTTGGTGGGTCAGCAGGAGGACATCTGTCATTGATGCAGGCGACCAACGGCCTGCCCGGGCAGGCCGATGCGACCGATCCCGTCGAACGACAGTCGAGTTTCGTTCAGGCGGCCGCCTGTTTCTTTCCTCCCACCGACTTCCTCAATTACGGACAGCCCCGGGAGAACGCCTTGGGCCGTGGCGTGCTGAACAATTTTCGTGCTCCCTTCGACTTCCGGGAATTAGACACCAAAGTCAATCTGTTCGTCCCAATTACCGATGAGGCTCGAGTTCTGGAAATTGGTCGGCAGATTTCCCCCGTTTATCACGTGACTCCTGACGATGCTCCAGTGTTCATCGTCCATGGTGATGCCGATAAACTCGTCCCCTTGCAGCAGGCTCAACGAATGGTCGAAGTCTGCCGCGACGCGAAAGTCCCCTGCGAACTGGTCATCAAACCTGGTGTGGCTCATGGCTGGCCCGATCTGCTGAAGGATTTAGTGCTCTTCGCTGACTGGTTTGACAGGCACCTGGTGCCCTCCAAGCCCAACCTGTGATCTGCTCCGCGAATGATTTGATTGTGAGTGGTCCGATCCAGTGGAATTGATCCTGGCGATCGTACGTCTTGTCCATGCGGT
>CAIUHT010000275.1 GCA_903898975.1 uncultured Planctomycetaceae bacterium | reverse complement strand
TGGGTTTTCCGATCCTGCGCGCCGTCGCGGTGACCTCGCTCATCACGGGGATGGTCCTGGACCTGGCGACTGGGCCGTATGCCGGCAAGGAGACCGGAGAGACCGCGCTGCTCCGCTCGCTGTTCGGCATCTTCCGCCGCGGAGATCTGGCGGTGTTCGACCGGTACTACGCCGGTTGGTTCATGCTGGCGTTGTTGCAGGAGTTGGGGGTTGAGTTTGTGACGCTCCTGCACCAGTTCCGCGAAGCCAACTTCCACCGGGGGCGCCGACTCGGTCAGCGGGACCACGTTGTGGCGTGGCCCAAACCGGCCAAGCCCCAATGGCTCGATCACGAGACCTACGATCGCCTGCCTGCGGAACTGGAAATCCGGGAACTCCAGGTGAGCGTCGACATCCCCGGCTTTCGCAGCGAGTCGCTGGTGGTGATCACATCCTTGTGCAATCACCGCGTCTATTCACGTCGCGACGTGGCAGCTCTCTATCGGCGTCGATGGCTCGTGGAATTGGAACTGCGCGACATCAAATCCACCATGCAGCTCGACGTCCTCCGCCGGAAGACTTCCGCCGCCGTGAGGCAGGAATTGTGGACAGGCCTGTTGGCATACAACCTCGTGCGGCAGTCGATGCTGCAATCGGCGCTGTCGGGTGAATGCAGTGCGCACGAACTGAGCTTTGCCGCATCTCTCCAGATGTTGGCCAACACGTGGGTGCTCGCAGCCATTCCACCGACGCAGACGGGCGTAGGCCGCGAAAGTCTGGTCGCCTTGCGTGTCCAGAACGGTCACGCACAGCGCGTCGCCAATCGTCCCGATCGTGTGGAACCGCGAGCCGTCAAACGCCGGCCCGCTCCCATCGCACTGCTGACAGAACTGCGCGAAACAGCCCGAGCCAAACTGATCGCCGGCACAGGCACGTAACCAATCTGCCTGACACGCTGCGAAGCGAACCCGAACTGTCCGACTTGACCGCGAGCGAGTCGCGAATGGTTCCCCTGTTGGAGATCGACCCACCGCGGCACGATCACTGTCAGTGACCCGACAGAACCTCGCACCGGGGATGGCTGAGGCTGCGCGCTTACGCAGAGACCCGAGCCACTCGCGACACGATGTGGATTTGACGGTCGACGATTGGCCGGCGAGTTTGCGACAGTCGCCGTAAAGTCATGCGCCAAAAGCGGCAGTGCCATTCGTGCCAGGAACCTTTACGACCTGCAATCGGACCTTTCTGCCGCCGACCGCTGGAGCCGAACGCCATTTCCAGTCTTTGGTGGATCGCCGTCGGTCGAGGTCGGACTTCGGTGCAGTTCGGAGGCCATGCGCGCTTGCCAGCCCGCTCGGCCCGCTTTTCGCTTCGGTCGGCGACACGGTGAATTGTAGAAACCTGTCGTCCGGGTCCTGGCTTCGCGCAGTCGCAGGTGCTCCACTCACTGAGGCCCTCCCTGAGTGTGATCACTTAGTCCACCGCTACGCCAGCCTTCGGCCGATCGCACCGCGGCATGAACCGCGGGGCCTTGGGGAATTGGTGACTCGATCGCGTCAGGCGAGAACTGGCCTCGGAACTCGAACGTGGGCAAAGCTCGAAAACTGAAGCAGACTCGTCAATCGGCCTTCCGTTGGGCGCTCCTCGCAGGAACCTCCCAG
>CAIUHT010000274.1 GCA_903898975.1 uncultured Planctomycetaceae bacterium | reverse complement strand
GCCACTCGCCCCGTCGCTCGATCAGGTTGTTGAGATCCATCACCACGATTCCCTCCGCCCCGCGCCGGGAGCCCACCCCCGGGCATTTCCGCCAGTCCACGTCGGTTTCATGCGTCGGCTCCGGTCGCAGGCTCGGCCAGTTCCCCCTCGAGCCGCGGATTCGATCCCGCAGTTCCGCCGCCACTTCGTACCGCTCTTCCGCAATCGCCGCGCGGAGATCGTTCTGCAACCGCATCAGTTCCTGCCGCTTGCGGCTGACATCGGGGGCCCGCTGCGGGAATTTGCCCGTGTGATCGGTTGCGCCGTGAATGTTTTCGAGCAGTGGCAACAGTTCGTCGCGAAACGCGACGTAGCAGTCGGGGCAGCCCAGTCGGCCCTGTCGGCGGAACTCGCGGAAGGCGAGCTGGCAGGTTCCACAGACGAGCTGTTCGACGGCAGTTTGTTCCGCCTCGGACATGCCCGCCGGTTGGGCCTCGCCCGAACCGGCGGCCGGGGAGGAACTGGCGATGTAAGACTGCGAACACGATTCGCAGAGGTGGATCTCGCGGACCTCACCCTCTTCGATCTCGGTCACGTGCAGCGTGGCCACCTTGGTACAGCGATCGCACTTCATGGCTTGTCCGTCCGCGCTCCCTGCACATGCCTCAGCCGGGGTTGCCGGCGGAACTCGGCCAGTCCACAGCGCCCGGACACTCCGCAGCGCCTCTCCCTCCCGCAGACTCCTGTCGCGTCGGTTGAGCCATGCCGTCGCAGCCCGCATCGCCTCCGGCAACCAGCTCCTGCCGGCCCATCAACGGAGACTGAAGGCCCTGGGCAGGCCACTCAGCGCGGTTCAAACCGCACAACTCGTCTGCTCTGCAGGCCCTCTACCCGCTTCCCCGACAGACCGAAGGTCCGAGGGTTCAGCTTGGACAGAAGCCCGGAAAATCTGGTATTCTGGAGTCGTCATTCTATCGGCAGGGGCAACCCTGTCAAGCTGCGTCACCGGCGGCCGAACGCTCGTAACTCTGCTTGTGGCTTGCGGATACGCTCACCAACCTGCCGCCCCCACCCCGTCTCCGCCATGACCCGGTTCTTTCCCGACTTCGATACCTTCCGGCAGCTGGCCGCCTCGTCCAACCTCGTCCCCATCTACCGCCAGCTGGTGAGCGATACGCTGACCCCGCTCTCGGCTTACAGCAAGCTGCAGTGGGGCCAGGCCAGTTTCCTGTTCGAAAGCGTGGTGGGTGGCGAGCAGATTGGCCGCTACAGCTTTCTCGGGTCCGACCCCTTCCTCCAGATCGATGCCTTCGGCTCGCGGGTCGAAATCACCCGCGGCGGTCAGACCGAAGTTCACGAGTCGTCCGACCCCCTCCGCGATCTGGAAGAGTGCGTCTCGAAGTATCGTGCCCCGCATGTCTCCGGCCTCCCCAGGTTCTGCGGGGGAGCCGTCGGATACTTCGGCTACGACGTGGTCCGCTATGTCGAGCGGCTTCCCAACGCCCCTCCCGACGACCGGCATCTCCCCGACCTGTCGTTTGCCCTCTACGACCGGATGGTCATTTTCGACCAGATCAAGAAAACCGTGCTGGTTGTGGCTCACGCCCGGCTCGATCAGGCCGACCCGCAGGCCGCCTACCAGGCCGCCTGCGACCAGATCGACACCATGTGCCGGCAGCTGCAGCAGGGAACCGCCGATCTCCAACTGACCGACATCAATCTGCGGGGCGAGCCGACGCTCGACTGGAGCTCGAGTTTCACCCGCGACGGGTTCGAGTCAGCGGTCCGGCACTGCCAGGACTACATCCGCGCCGGGGACATTTTTCAGGTGGTGATTGGCCAGCGGTTGCAGCTGGAAACTTCGGCGCGGGCCATCGACATCTATCGGGCGTTGCGGATCGTCAACCCCAGCCCGTTCATGTTCCTGCTCAAGACCCCCCGCGTTCAACTGGTGGGGGCCTCGCCCGAGATCATGGTGCGGGTCGAGGAAGGGAAGGTCACGGTGCGGCCTCTCGCGGGGACCCGCCGCCGCGGCGCGACCGAGGAGGAAGACCAGCGGCTCGAACAGGAGCTGCTCGCCGACCCCAAGGAGCG
>CAIUHT010000273.1 GCA_903898975.1 uncultured Planctomycetaceae bacterium | reverse complement strand
AGAGCATGGCGATCGAGGTGGTGCGGCTGCTGCTGAGTGCCGCGCATCACGACCAGGTCGCCCGGATCACCGTCGAGGTGCATGAACGCGTGGCCACATACCTGAACAATCGCAAGCGGCGCGATTTGATTCGGCTGGAGGAGGACAACGCGTGTTCGATTCACATTGTGCCGAGGACGGACATTGGGCCGGAGCACATGGTGATGAAGTGCTACGAGTCATCGGCGGCGGAGCAAAACGGGGGGTCTGGCTCGAAACCGGGGCGTTGATCGAGTAGACTCTCGGCTTCCGCACCCGGGGCTCGAGCGAGGCCGGGCCCGGCTTGCGTTCCCGAGGGGGGAGTCTTCCCTGCGGGAAGAGTGGCGAGTCGGGCCGGTTTCAGGCAGGGCCGGGGGGTGCCGACGTCGGGGGACCCGACTGAAAAGCACAGAGGGGCGGGAGCAGACCCGCAGAGATCGCTGGGCACATGGGGTGTCGAGGCGAGCGACGATTGGGGCATGGACCGCGGGGTCTCCCCGCACATTGCGTTTGAGGACCGGTTGATGTTTGCGATCATTGAAGACGGTGGCCGCCAGTACCGCGTGCAGGCGGGGGACAAGTTGCAGATCGATTACCGCTGCGAATCCAACGATGGGGACGCGGTGCAGTTCGACAAGATTCTCGCCGCGGGAACTGAGAAGGCGGGGAAGATTGGCCAGCCCGTGATTGCGGGCGCGGTGGTCGAAGCGACGGTGTTGGAGGCTGAGGTCCGCGGTCGGAAGATCGAGGTGGGCAAGTTCCGTCGCCGGAAGGGGACGATTCGCCACAACGGGCACACCCAGCGGTACACGAAGATCCAGATCACCGGGATCAAGGTTCCGGGGTTTGACGCGGTCTCGGCACCGGTTGCTACGGCCAGCGTCCCGGCTGAGCAGTCGTAAGCATCGCACTGAGCGCGATTTGACCTTGGGCTGAGCCGGGTGAAGTCGCGGAGGTGAGATGCGCGGCGCCGCGGGCCTGGGTGACGGCGACCCGGCGGGCGAGCATCGCCAAGGGCGACTGCCGACAGCGATTGAGCCGAGCTGGCTTCAGTTGCAGTGGTCCCCGGGCTGGAGCGAGCCTGAGTTCGGCGAGCGGCGGCGGAGCATTTCCGAGGCGCTGTGACCGACGGGTTGCACGAAAGCCGCAGCGGCGCGAGGGGCCAACGAGTGAATCGTTGGCCCGCTCTATTCGATGAGTTCGTCGTTTGATGAGTTCGTCGGGGCGGCTGAGCAGAGCTTGGGGTTTCAAGCGGTTCCAGAGCGAGAGAGCCCTCGAGGCGAGGGTGGTTCATTCCCGAGGGATGTCCCGTGAGTCACGCGCAGAACGCCGCCGAGGTGGACCGCCTGCGGTGGCGGAAGTTTCCCGTGCTGGGCGACGGTTTTGTCTGCCTGGTGGACTGCATGGGGGATGATGCCGCGGTGGTGCAGGCGGCCCGGGTCAGTTATGGCGAGGGGACGCGAAAGACGTCGGACGACCGGACGTTGATTCGCTACCTGATGCGGCACCGGCATTCGACGCCGTTCGAGATGGCCGAGTTGAAGTTCCTGGTGCGGGTGCCGATGGACTGCTGGCGGCAGTGGATTCGCCACCGGACCGCCTCGGTGAATGAGTACAGCACGCGGTATTCGCTGGCCATCGAGGAGATGCAGACGACGCTGCCGGGGGACTGGCGGTTCCAGGCGACGCAGAATCGGCAGGGGAGCGAGGGGAAGCTGCCGGCCGAGTTGGGGGAGAAGCTCACGGAGGACGAGCGGCACTTCCACAAGCAGGCGCGGAAGCTGTACGTCGACAGGCTGGAGGCGGGTGTGGCGCGGGAGCAGGCGCGAAAAGACCTGCCGCTGTCGACATTCACCGAGGCGTACTGGAAGATCGACCTGCACAACCTGCTGCACTTCCTGGCGTTGCGGTGCGATGAGCATGCCCAGCAGGAAATTCGGCTGTATGCGCAGACGATTGGTGAAGAGATTGTCGCGCCTCTGTTTCCCGCGGTCTGGGAGGCGTTCGTCGATTTTCGGCGGAACGCCCTGCAGCTGACCGGTCCGGAAGTGCAGGTGGTGCAGCGACTGGCGACCCGGGCCCGGCTGGACCCGTCGGCCCCGTGGACGGAGGCCGATTTCCTGGCGGTGCAAGACCCGGCGTGGGCGCCGCTGGTGCGCTGTCGGGAACGGGATGAGTGTCGCAGCAAGCTGGTGAGGCTGGGTCTGCTGACACCCCCGATCGAGGTTCCAGCGCCGCCGGCCTGACGCCGGGCTTCGGCGTGATCGCGGTGGAAGTCCCGTGTGGCGTGCGCACTGTGCCGCTGCGGTTGACGCCCGGCTTTTCGCCTGGACCGCGTAACGTCTGCCAGCGCCCCTCTTCTGCCAGCGCAGATGGGTGAGCGATCTCGGCGAACGCTGTT
>CAIUHT010000272.1 GCA_903898975.1 uncultured Planctomycetaceae bacterium | reverse complement strand
TCGTGGATCCGCCCGAGCCCCATGTAAAACACAAGCGTCCCCGGGAAGCGGGCCAGAGCCTCGAAATCGAGGGCCGAAACCCCTTTCACCGGGTCTTCATGCCCCGTGATGAAGGCCACCGCCGAGGCGTGATCGCGGTGCGTCAGCGAGAAGCCGGCATAGGCACCGGCCGCCACGGCCGCAGTCACCCCGGGAACCACTTCGAAGGGAATGCCCGCGGCCGCCAGCGCGGCCGCCTCTTCGCTCCCCCGACCGAAGACATACGGGTCCCCCCCCTTGAGCCGGACGACGGTCAGACCCGCCTGGGCCGCGGCAATCAGGCGGGCGTTGATCTCCTGCTGCTGCAGTGTGTGGGTGGATCGGCTTTCACCCCGGAAGGTGCGCTCGGCCTGCGCCCGTGTATGTCCCAGCAGCAGGGGATTCACCAGCCCGTCGTAGAGCACAAGATCAGCCTGTTGCAGGCAGGCCAGACCCCGCAGGGTCAGCAATCCGGGATCACCGGGGCCTGCCCCCACAAGGTAAACGGTTCCGGTTGGCATCGGCGGGGTCGGGTTCCTTTCTGTCGTTCGTTTTTATGGTAAACTTCCGTTCTCTGCCTGACCAGTAAACGCAGCTTCCCGGTGCTCTTCTGCGGGAAGCGGGACAAGGATTGACGTCATGAGCTCTGGTGACACACAGAAACCGGCCGCCGACTGCTGGCGGCGTGGCAACGAAGCCGTCCAAAAAGAGAACTGGGACTACGCCATCCAGATGTACCTGACGGCTGTCAAGCTGCGTCCCGAGAACCTCACCTACCGGCAATCACTGCGGTTCGCCGAGTTCAAGAAGTTCAACAACACCGGCACCGGTGCGGCGATGGCCGGCATGCGCACGATGGGAGCCAAGACGAAGACCAAGAAGTCCCGCATGACCAAGGATTGGGCGGGGCTCGACATGGCGGCCGAAGAGGGGCTGCAGGTCAATCCCTGGGACGTCGCGTTCAACCAGGATGTGGGAGATGCGGCGAAGGCCCGCGAATTCCCCGAGGTTGCCATCTTCAGTTATGAAGAGGCGCTCAAGAAAGACCTGGGCAACAAGGAGATCAACAAGTCGCTCGCCGAGGTGCTCGAAGAACGTGGCGAGTACAAGCGGGCCGCCGACTGCTGGCGCCGCATTCTCAAGCTCGAACCGACCAATGGCGAGGCCCGCTCGAAGATCACCGCCCTCGACACCAAGGGGGTCATGGACCGCGGCGGCTACGAAGGGGCCGAGTCGACCACCGGGGTCATGGCTCCCCACGAAGTGGCGAAACGGATGGGGGGGAACAAGGCCGCCGGTCCGGGACAGGATCCGATCGCTGACATGGAACGGGCGGTCCGCAAAGACCCCGGCAACAAAGACAACCTGCTCAAGCTGGCGGACCTCTACCGTCGCGAGGCCCGGCTGGAAGATGCCGAGGCCAGCCTCCAGAAGGCCCTCGAGGCCTCCGGCGGAAACATCAACATCCGCGAGGTGCTCGAGGATGTGCAGCTCGAGTTGATGGCCAAGACCGTGACCGTCGCCAAGGAACAGTTCCGCGCCGCCCCCACCGATGAGGTCAGGAAGCAGCGGGTGGTCGCCCTCGCGGCCGAGTTGCTCAACCGCGAGGTCGAGGTCTTCTCGGCCCGCACCGATCGTTACCCGCAGGACATGCGGCTGAAGTTCGAACTGGCCACCAGGTTCATGAAGCAGCAGAAGTGGCAGGCAGCCATCCCCCTGCTGCAGCAGTCGCGCAGCGACCCCCGAGTGAAGGGAGAATCGCTGGTCAACCTCGGCAAATGCTTCGCCTACGACAAGAAGGCCCAGCTCGCCCGCCGGCAGTTTGAGGCGGCCATTCCCGAGATCAACCACGAGAACCAGCCCGACCTCTTCAAGGACCTCTTCTACTCGCTCGGCCGACTCTGTGAAGAACTGCAGGACAAGCAGTCGGCCGAAGAGTACTACCAGAAGGTCCTCGAGGTCGACTACACCTACCGCGATGCCGTCAAGCGGCTCGATTCCCTTCAGGGGGCGTAGTTCCCCGTTCGCCCACGGTTGCTGCGACATTGGGGCGAGCCTCCGGTCAGGCGAGGAACGGGTTGGTTACGGGTTGGATAAGAGTTGGTCATAGAATTTGGTCAAGAGTTGGTTGGTTTGGGGAGGAGTGGGGCAGACCTGAAGACAGATTCCAGGTCACGACCGGCCCTCGATTCGGACACGCTCGACATCGGCCGCCTTCAATCAACGGCCGGACATCGAAAACCCCGTCAGGGGAAGGAAGTGCTTTGGTGCGGAACAGTCTGAAGAACGGAGTGGGGACCCTCCTGGCTGGTCTTGTCGGATGCCTTCTGACGGCCATTCCGCTCACTGCAGCCGAGTACAACTTCGAGTTGACGCTTGACCCGTCCGTTCGGACCGAGCCCTTCACGGGCCGGGTGTACCTCTTCTTCGCCCAGGGGGACCGCGAGCCCCGATTCGGGCCCAACTGGTTCAATCCCGGACCAATGCTGGCTGTCGATGTGCGTGACTGGAAGCCCGGCGAGTCGCTCCCGATCAACACCGATGACGAGAGTGGCCAGATTGTGTTCCCCAAAGCGCTCTGCGATCTCGATCTCGCCGGTTACAACGTCCAGGCCGTTGCCCGCTTCAACCCGCTCGTGCGCGAGGTGGGGGCCGGTGCGGGGAATGGCTTCAGCGCGGTCGCCAGGGTGGAAGGAATCGAAGGAAAACCGGCCGGGGCGAAGTTGGCGATCCACAAGGTCGTCGAGGAACGGACGTTTCCAGAAAACGACTGGTGCCGGTTGCTCGACCTGCGCAGCGAACTGCTCTCGAAGTTCCACGGTCGTGACGTTCGCCAGCGGGCCAGCGTCGTCCTTCCCGCCAGCTACCAGAAAGAACCCGAACGCCGGTATCCCGTCATCTTCGTCGTGCAGGGGTTCGGCGGAAACCACTTCGCCGGCCTGCGGAAAGAGCCGGTGGCTGAAGACAACCCCGGCGGAGTCGAATTCCTGCGGGTCTTCCTCGATGCCGAGTGCGGCCTTGGGCACCACGTGTTCGCCGATTCGGCCAACAATGGACCGGTCGGCACCGCACTCGTGCAGGAGCTCATTCCCGCCCTCGACGCCCAGTACCGCACGATCGCCGACCCCACCGCCCGCTTCCTCACCGGTCACTCTTCGGGAGGCTGGAGCACCCTCTGGCTGCAGGTCGCCTATCCCGACACCTTCGGCGGTTGCTGGAGTACCGCCCCCGACCCGGTCGACTTCCGCGACTTCCAGCAGATCAACCTCTACCGTCCAGGCGAGAACATGTACCGCGACCCGCAGGGGAACCGCCGTCCCCTCGGGCGGTCCAATGGCCAGGTCCTGCTGTGGTATGACGACTTCGACCGCATGGAAGAACTCGTCGGTCCCGGCGGTCAGCTTCACAGCTTCGAGGCGGTCTTCAGTCCCCGGGGGGATGATGGGCGTCCCGTGCGCGTCTGGAACCGGCAGACGGGCGAGGTCGATACCAGGGCGGCCGAGGCGTGGAAGAAATACGACATTCGGCACATCCTGGAGACCAACTGGTCGACCCTCGGTCCCAAGCTGGCTGGCAAACTGCATGTGATCATGGGGGATGCCGACACCTTCTACCTGGAAGGGGCCACCCGTCTGCTGCAGGAATCGCAGGCGAAACTGAAGAGTGATGCGGTTGTTGAATTGGTCCCGGGCAAAGACCACGGCACACTGCTGACCCGCGAACTGACCACCCGGATCCGGACCGAGATGGCCCAGGCGTTCCTGAAGCACCACCCGGCTCCCCGGCCGGAGGCGAAGTAGAGACAAGGCGGAAGGCAAAAGGCGGAAAGTGACTGGCCGTCGGCCCAAAAGGTGGGGGGGCTGTGCGCACTCTGTCCGCCGGGAAGGACACGCTGGGCACGACCCACGCTGATGCGGTCACGCGCGTTTCGGCAGGGGGAGCAGTTTGGGGATGGGGGCTTTCATGCCCACAACCCGGCCATGCCGTTCGACCAGTTGGTCGAAATTGAACTGCAAAAAGCCATGCAGGTGGTCGGGGGCACCGTTCCGCAGGTAGTTGCGGGCCAGCACTTCCATCTGCTTGTCGAATTCTTTCTGGCTGTGCGAGTGCACGTGGTAATGCCCGGGGAGCCGGCGGATGTCGCCGTCAAACCGCGGGCCGATGTGATACAGTTCGTGCATCACGGTGATCAGTTTTTCGATGTAGGTCTGCTCCTGGAAGCGGGGCAGGTAGAACGTGAGGATGTAGAGCAACTCCACTCCCCCCAGGAAGCAGCGCTGGATGGCCCATTCACTTCCCCGGCGGGTGGTGACGAGCGACCCGTCCTGGAACCGCAGGGGGGTGAGCTTCGCCTGCAACCCGTGATTCACCCGCAGCCGGGCCTGGGCAAACGTCACCGCCACGTGCTCCATGCGGATGTGCTGGAACTCGGGGACGCGCTGCGTGATGTCGACACACAGGCACCGCATGGCGGAGGAGAAATCAAAACCGGCAGACACAATGAAGGGCGAACAGGACCGTGCGGGCGAGGAAGGGAGGTGGGGGCAGAGGCCGTCCCTCACAGCATGGTAGGCAGGGTTTTGGATCGCCTCAAGATCGGTTGAACCCCCACCTGGAGTCCGGCGCCAAAACCTGGAGTACGGCGCTTCCGCCGTTTTCCCATGGTGATACCGGTGCGGTGCCGGAGCCATCGACCTGCGCCCTCGCGCTCTTGGCTGCGGGGGGGCGTACAAGGGGCGGCGCAAGCAGGCCGCGGTGTAATCTTTGAAACGAGGATCCGGCGTGGCTAAATGACACTCTCGGCCCCGCCGGTTCTCGTTGGCTATCGACCGCCAGCCGGGTTCACCGACCAGGCTGGCGCGTTTTTCAAGCCCTGGAGCCCGATGCTTCCACCGTCTTCCCATTCGGCCGAAGCCACTTTCGATCCAATCGCCCACTCTCCCGCACACTACGGCTTTTCGTGAAGCGATTTCCTCGTCCCCGAGGAAAGAAGCAGGCGAGTTGTAATCCATGGAAGGGGCCCTTGTGCGGGAACCGGCCATTTGGGATCCACCTGGGGGGCTGCCGCATGGCAAGACATCGGCAGCGCCGTACTCCAGTTTGTCCGGAAGCTCTTTGTGGCAGTTTGCGGGGATCGCAGCGATTGTGCGGAGGAGGGCTGCCGAGATCACTTCGAAATTGACGGTTTGACGCGTGGTGGTGCTAGGTCGAGGGCTGGTTTTAAGAAATAGAGACGGAGGGAAGCGGTGTGCTTCCCCTCGTTGACTGTGCAGGGACTGCACCCCGGTGGTCTCATCCCGGGTATTTACCACGAGGAACATTCATGTCGAGTGCCAAGTCGTTGTCTCAGAAGTGCGTTCGCGAAAAACTGCTGTTGGCGGGTGGAGCCGCCACTCTCGCGCTGTCATCGGGCCAGTCCGCAGGCGCGGCGATTGTCAGCGCATGGGCGACACCCATCGGTCCGCCGCCGATCGCCGGTTCCAGTACAGACTGGGATCTTGATGGCGACTCGACTGCGGATTTCTCGCTGTCCAATTCAGGCAGCAGTGCGTATTTCGGGGAAGTGAATGGCGGGAGAGTCGTCCAGGCAAGTCGTGGAGTGGCCAGTGGATTGGCCAAGCTCTCCGCAGGCTTCATGGTTGGCTCGGTCATGGTGACTGGCCATGGTTTCCGCCCGAGTGCCGATAAGTTCAGCGTGACTTTCAATTCGAATATAGGCACGATCGGAACAGGGACACAGGCTTGGACAATGGGGGCGTCCGGCTACTTCGGTTTCAAGTTTACCAGCGGTCCCAACACCTATTATGGGTGGGCCGAACTGACGCTGGATCCAGCCAACAATGGCACGAAGGGGTACGGCTACACAATTACCCAAGCCTATTACAACGACACCCCGGGGGCGGGCATCGCGGTGGGTGACACGGGGGCGACAGTCCCCGAGCCTTCGACCTGCGCGCTGGCCTTGCTGGCCGCGGGTGGAGTGGCGGCGTACAAGGGACGTCGCAAGCGGGCTGCGGTGTAGTCGGTGAATCGCGGAGCCAGCGCAGTCGAATGAAACTCTTGGCCCCGATGGTTCTCTTTGTCGTTCGACCGCCAGCCGGGTTCACTCTTTCCGGTTGGCGGTCTCTTCATGACTTGGAGTACGGTGGTTCCACCGTTTTCCCATGCGGTCGGATGTTGAGTTCGATCGAACGCCCGCGCTCCCGCACAGCACGATTTGCCGTGAAGAAGTCTCATCATCGCCAAGGGACGATGAGGAAAAGCAGGTCTCGCTGGGCGTCGTCCTGCGCGGGAGCCTGCCAACTTCGATCCGCGTGGGGGTTCTGCCGCGTGAGAAGACGGTGGAAGCACCGTACTCCAGGTTGGGGAAGCACCGGACTCCACGTTGCGGAAGTCACGCGGTGACATTCAAAACGGTTATGCCGTTTCTGTGATTACGAGCTGGATTTTTGACTGATTTGGCTCAACCCGTCGCACCGTCGCGCTGTCCTCCCAAGATATCCTGCCACAGTTCGTTGCTTTCTCGAGGTGCAGAATGGTTGGTTCTCGTCGACGTGTGCTGTTGGTCGGGTGGGATGCTGCGGACTGGAAGGTCATCTCCCCACTGATTGAAAAAGGGCTGATGCCCAACCTCGCCCGGTTGATCGACACCGGCGTGATGGGGAACATGGCGACTCTGCAGCCCCCACTCTCTCCCATGCTTTGGACGTCGATCGCCACCGGGAAACGCCCCTACAAGCATGGCGTGCATGGGTTCTCGGAACCCGATCCCCAGACCGGGTTCGTCCGCCCCAGCACCATCCTCTCCCGCCACACCAAGGCGGTCTGGAACATCCTCAACCAGAACGGCCTCAAGTCGCTGGTCGTCGGCTGGTGGCCCAGCAATCCCGCGGAACCAATCCGCGGGGCCATGGTCTCGAACCTCTTCCAGCAGCCGGTCGGTCCTGCCGACAAGCCCTGGCCCATGAAGCCGGGGACTGTTTATCCCCCGGAACTGGGCCCCCTGCTGGCCGAAGATCGCCTGCACCCTCACGACATCGAGGGAGACATTCTGCGGTCGTTCGTCCCGCGGGCACCCGAGATCAACCAGCAGGAAGACCAGCGGCTCAACAGCCTCGCCAAGATCGTGGCGGAATGCACCAGCATCCAGGGGGCGGCCGTGCACCTGATGCACGAAATCACCGACTGGGACTTCGCAGCGGTGTATTTCGACGCCATCGATCACTTCAGCCATGCGTTCATGAAATACCATCCTCCCCGGCTGGAATGGGTTTCGGAGCGCGACTTCGAACTCTACAGCGAGGTGGTCAACGGAGGGTACTGCTACCATGACCTGATGCTGGGCCACCTGCTGCACCTGGCCGGGCCGGAGACCACCGTGATTGTCCTGAGCGATCACGGCTTTCATCCCGATCACCTGCGGCCCCGATCGATTCCCAACGAGCCGGCCGGGCCCGCCCTCGAGCACCGCGACTTCGGGATCTTCGTGGCGAGTGGGCCGGGGATCCGCCGGGATGAGCTGATCTACGGGGCCCGCCTGATCGACGTGACCCCCACGCTGCTGTCGCTGTTTGGGCTGCCGATGGGACGCGACATGGATGGCCGGGTGCTGACCTCCATCTACGAGCAGCCCCCCCGGACGGAATACATCGACTCGTGGGATGACGTCCCCGGCGACGACGGCCGTCATCCCCCCGATCTGCAGACCGACCCGATCGATTCGACCGAGGCGCTCAAGCAGTTGGTCGACCTGGGCTACATTGAGGACCCGGGGGAAGACGTGCGCGAGGCGGTCGACTCGACCGTGCGCGAGCTGCGGTACAACCTGGCGCGGGCGTATGTCGACGGGGGGCAACTGGCCGAGGCGGCCGACCTGTTCCGCGAACTGTGGGACCGCTGGCCACGCGAAAGCCGGTTCGGTGTGCATCTCTTGCAAACCCAGCTCGACCGGGGACTGCCGACCGAGGCCCGCCAGACGTTCGAACTGCTGCAGCAGCGGAAACGTGAGGCGGCCGAGTGGGCCATGGGAGAGATCAAGGCCGAGATCGAACTCTTGCAAAAGGACTTTTCCAAGCAGGATCAGGACGATCAGGGGATCGCCGAGGAGTTCGCGGTGCCGGATCTGGCCGAAGCTGCGCCGCGAGCCCGGCGCGAATCTCCCCAGACCCCTGATCTGGACGACGCCCAGGGGGAGGTGGGGGCTGCCGAGACCAAGCCCGCGAACGACACCATTGATTGGAAGCGGGTGCCCGACAAACGCCGGCGACACTTGAGCAAATTGCGGCGGGTCTGTGCGATCAACCGCCCGGCGATGGCGTACCTCGAGGGGAGTGTGCTGCAGGCCGAAGGACGGCTGGACGAAGCGCTGCGGCGCCTGCAGGAGGCGTTGGGGGTGCAGCTGCGCAACCGTCCGTCGCTGCTGTTGAAGATGGCCGAACTGGAGTTGCAGCGTCGCCGGTGGGACGCAGCCGCCAGTCAATTCCAGGCGGCGCTGGACCTCGATCCGCTGAGTCCGGCGGCCCACCTGGGGTTGGCCCGGGTGGCCAGTCACCGGGGAGACTGGGCCACGGCAGCCCGCGCGGCCCAGACCTGCATCGGTCAGAACTTCCACAATCCCCGGGCGCATTACCTGGTCGGGATGGCGCTGGCGCGGTTGGGTCAAACCGCGCCGGCGATCGAATCGCTGAGGCAGGCGGTGACCGTCGCCCCGCTGTTGGCGACCGCCCATCGCGAGCTCGCCCGGGTGCTGAGACAGCAGGGGGATGCCGAGGGGGCCCGGCGGCATCGCGATCTGGCCCGCGAGGCGCAGCGGTGGCGGGGGATCTCGGCAGCCGAGGTTGCGGCCCAGGGAGTGAATCCCGCCGAACTGCGAGAAGTGTTTGAAGCGGGCGAACTTCCCGGCGCACGGGGTGCCCAGATAGTCGAGTTGCCCCCCCGGGAAGAGACGGTGGTGGTGGTGACGGGTCTGCCGCGGTCGGGTACGTCGATGATGATGCAGATGCTGCAGGCGGGAGGCGTGCCGGTCTATGTGGACGACCATCGCCCCGCCGATGAAAGCAACCCGAAGGGTTACCTCGAGCACGAGCGGGCGCGGAAGCTGGCGACCGACCACACCTGGCTGGGGGAGGCGCAGGGGAAAGCGGTGAAGATCGTGGCCCAACTCTTGCCGCACCTGTCGAAGCAGTACAAGTACCGCCTGGTGATGATGCATCGGCCATTGCCGGAAATCATCGCGTCGCAGAAGAAGCTGTTGGCGCGGCTGGGCCGGGAGGGGGGGCAGATCACCGATGAGGCGTTGCAGAAGACCTACCTGCAGCAGGTGCGGCAGGTGCGGGCACTGCTGAGCCATCACCAGCAGAAGGGGATTCTCGACGTGCTGGATGTGAAGTACCACGACGTGCTGCGGGATCCGCAGGGGGTCGCCCGGGTCCTGGCAACATTCCTGGGGGGCGACTTCGACCCCCAGAAGGCGGCCTGGGCGGTCGATCCGACCCTCCGTCACGAACGGGGATAAGCGGGGGCACAATTCTCAACCTGGAGTACGGTGCTCCCACCGTCTTCCCATGCGGTTTGAGGCCACGTTCGAACCGAAGGCCCGAACTCCCGCACAGCACGATTTGCCGTGAAGGAGTCTCCTCCCCGCCAAGGGAAGACGAGGAAAAGAAGGTCTCGATGGGCGTCGTCCTGTGCGGGAGCCTGCCAGTTTGGATCCGCGCGGGGGGGCTGCCGCATGGGAAGACGGTGGAAGCACCGGACTCCAGATTCATTGAAATCACTGTGGTGGCTTGTATCGATTGTAGCGATTGTAGGGCCGGCTCCGCAGAAATCTCGTCGAAAGAGGGGGGTTGGCGGGTCGAGGGGCTAGGTTGAGGGCTCTTTCGCTGAAAGGGAAGGGGGGAAGTGATTTGCTTCCCATTTGGTTGTGCAGAAAGTGCACCCCGGCGGTTTCACCCCGGGACTTCAACACGAGGAGCGTCCATGTCGAGTGCCAAGTCGTTGGCTCAGCGGTCGGTTCAGGAAAAATTGCTGTTGGCGGGGGGGGCGGCCACCTTCGCCCTCTGTTCGAGCAATGTCGTCGAGGCCGGCATCGTGTCCGCCCAGGGAACCCCGATCCTTTCCAAGCCGACCCGGGTGACCACCTGGGATGTCGATGGCGACTCCACCCCGGACTTCGGGGTGGACCTCGGGGGGGGCGACGCTTATCTCACCGAACAGAACGGTGGGCGGATCGTGCGAACCACCGGTGCCAACTTCGCCAAACTGTCGGCTGGATTCCTCGTGGGATCCGCGATGATCGGGCATGACTTCAGCGCGGCTCCTTTCCGGTTCGAGATTACCTACGACCGTTCGATCGGAAGCATTAGTGCTGGTGGCTTCACGGAGGGAGTGGCAGGGTTCTTTGGTTTCAAATTCACCAGTGGTGCGAACACGTACTACGGGTGGGCCGAGATGATTGTTGTTCCGACCGGCGACTTCGGGTACGAGATCACCCGCGCCTACTACAACAACACTCCGGGGACGACCATCGCTGTCGGTGACACGGGTGCCACCGTTCCCGAGCCATCGACCTGTGCGCTCGCCCTGCTGGCCGCCGGGGGAGCGGCCGCCTATCGCCGTCGCAAGCCGGCGGCGGTGTAGTTGGTGAGGCCGATTCTGGGGCGTGGAATGACACTCTCCACGCCACAGAACTCTCGCCAGAGTTGACAGCCAGCCGGGGCTACCCCCGGCTGGCTCTGTTCTTGAAACAGCCGCAGGAATCGCAGGACCCAGGAACGGATTCTCGGGAGCACGGTGCCAAAACCTGGAGTACGGTGCTTCCACCGTTTTCCCATGCGGTCGGAGGCCACGAGCGATCCGCACGCCCGCGCTCCCGCACAGCACGATTTGGACCGAAGGCAATCTTCTTCTCCGCCAGCCTGGAAGAACGAGGGTTGGTCTCGCTGGGCGTCGTCCTGCGCGGGAGCCTGCCCATTTGGATCGGCGCGGGGTGACTCCGCATGGGAAGACGGTGGGAGCACCGTACTCCAGGTTCTGTATCCCCCCGGTTGTTGAAGGGGTTTCGCCCGGTGGTATACTCGGCCTCCGAATGTGTCCCTGTCTGAGGGGGATGGTCTTCGTCCCGCGTGGGATCACCGGCCTCTCTCCCCAAAGTGCCCGGTGCCTGCGATGTCTCGTCCAATCGTCATGGGAGATGGTCTCCCGCCGTTGTTTCTCGAACTGCTGGGCCCCGACATCGAGGTCCTCCCCTGGCAGCAGGGACCCGACGCCCGCTATGGCGAACTCGTCACCGGGGTCATCACCTATGGCCATCCCCGGGTCGATGGCGAACTGCTTGACCGGTTGCCCCAGGTCAAGGTGGTCAGCAATCACGGTGTCGGGGTCGATCACATCGATGTCCCCGCCTGTGCGGCCCGGAAGATCCCAGTCGGCAACACCCCCGGTTGCCTCGACGCCTCCACTGCCGACATGACGATGGCCCTGCTGCTGGCCGTCGCCCGCAACCTGGTGATCGGCGACCACTTCGCCCGCGGCCCCCAGTTCACCCACTACGACCCGGCCCTGCTGATTGGTGCCGAGGTCAGCGGCAGCACTTTGGGCATTGTCGGACTGGGACGCATCGGCAAGCAGGTTGCCCAACGGGCCCGGGGGTTCGACATGCCCATTCTCTATCACAACCGCCGGCGCGATGAGGCGGCCGAACGAGAGCTGGGGGTGCAGTACCGCACGCTGCCCGAGCTGCTGGCCCAGAGCGACTTTGTGGCCCTCAACTGCCCGCTGACCGCCGAGACCACCGGCCTGATCGGCGCCCGGGAACTGGCCCTGATGAAGCCGAGCGCGTTCCTGATCAACATGGCCCGCGGCGGCGTGGTGCAGACCGACGCCCTGACCACCGCCCTGCAGAACCGGCAGATTGCCGGGGCGGCGGTCGATGTCACCGATCCCGAACCGTTGCCCCGCAATCATCCGCTGCTGGCTCTCGACAACCTGGTCATCACCCCCCACCTGGGGAGCGCCTCCGACCGGACCCGCCGGCGAATGATCGAGATGTCGATCATCAACCTGCGGGCGGGACTGACCGGACAGCCGCTCTCGTGGCAGGTTCGTCCGACGCCCTCCCGCTGATCCCACGCTGTCCGGTGCGCGATCGCGCGTCACCAGCTCCGGGTTTTCGTTCACGCTGCAAGGAACCTTGTCGTGCTGGCCTTCGTCTCGTATGAAACCGCGCTCGCCCCGTGCGGCGGGATCGCGGCGGTGCTGGCCCGGTTGCCCGCGCATGTCGCCGACCAGGCCCGGCAGCCGGTGGTGGTCTTCACCCCGTTTCATCACCGCATACCCAAGACCCGCGATGTGGACGCCACGTGGGTGGGGACGGTGGGGGTGCCGTTTGATGGCCGCACCGTGCAGGTCCATGTGCTGCGCCACGACGGTCCCGCGCCGCACTACCTGCTGCGTCCCGAGGATCTGCAGTTTTTTACGGGAACCCGACATCCGTACGACCTGCATCCCGATACCCTCTACCGCGATTCGCTCTTTTTCGGGGCGGCGGTGCTGCAGGCTC
>CAIUHT010000271.1 GCA_903898975.1 uncultured Planctomycetaceae bacterium | reverse complement strand
GGAGCCGGGGGACGCTGCCCGCGGCGATTTCGTTTCCGTGGATTCCCGAGACGCCTCCCGACATTCGAGCGGGGCAGTTCGCGGGGCGACTGGGGGTCGAGCATGATCCGCTGTACCTGTTCGCTGACGGGAACCAGCCGGTGCGGTTCCAGGCCCCGGCCCTCACGCTGCCCGAGGGGACGACGGTGGAGGCGCTGGGGAATCGCCGGCACCTGCTGTCGCTGCTGGACCGCACCGCCCGCGAGTGGGATCGCGGGGCGGGGACGGGAGCGTGGCGGAAGCACCAGGAACGGGCATTTTCGCTGCTGACCGGGGGGGCGACCCGGGAGGCGTTTGATCTCGAACGCGAGCCTGCGGCGGTGAGAGAGCGCTACGGCCGGACCGTGAACGGGCAGAGCCTGCTGCTGGCCCGTCGGCTGGTGGAGGCGGAGGTGCCGTTCGTGACGGTCTATTGGCTGCCCGATCGAAAGCGAGCCGAGGAATTGAAATGTGCGAGTGCCGGGGGGTGGGACACGCACGGCAACAACTTCGGCTGCCTGAAGCAGGCGTTGCTCCCGGAGTTTGACCGCTGTTTTTCGGCGTTGCTGGAAGACCTGGGCGAGCGGGGGCTGCTGGAGAGCACGCTGGTGCTGGTGACGAGCGAGATGGGGCGGCAGCCAAAGATTGGCGATCCGCGAACGGGGGGAACGGCGGGGGCGGGGCGGGACCACTGGACGTACTGCCTGACCGACCTGGTGGCGGGGGCGGGGGTGAGCGGTGGACGGACCTACGGCCGGAGCGATCGCCATGGCGCGTATCCGCACGAGGGGCGGGTGACCCCCGGCGACGTGGTGCGAACGGTCTACCACGCGATGGGCCTGGAGGACCTGGGCATGCTCGACAGCCAGGGGCGGCAAACGCAGCTGCTGGACGAAGGGGTGGTGCTGGAGGGGCTGTGGAGTTGAGGGGGCGGGAGAGAGACGGGTGACGGGGGAGCTACCCCCGACGACGGCGCCGGGCGTGGCGTGGCTGGGGCGGGGGACGACGACTGGAGGCGGCGGGGAGTCGGGCGAGTCGGCGGGCGATCTCGGCGTGGATTTTTTCGGCGGGAAGGCGGACCTCGGGGGCAATCCGGAGGAGCCACTCGGGCCAGTGCAGCTCGGTGGCGCGGAGCGCTTCGTGCCAGGGGCGAAACCGCTGGCAGTCGCCACGGGCGGTCAGCCACTCCAGCAGCCGGGCCCCGAAACCGAGATGGACCAGCACCGCCGAGGCCCGCATCCAATCATCGAAGAAGAGCGGTGGAAAACCATGGGGGATGCGAGCCAAGGCCAGCCCCAGCTGCTCGGACAGCCGGTCCCAGTCGTTTGAGTAGGCGGCAAACAGAGCCTCGTGCAGCAACCAGGTGGCATGTTCTGAGTTATCAGCGGGAGCGGGGACCTTCGCCAGCGTTTCGCGGGCCACATCGAACTGGAGCAACAGATCCCGCTGGAGGAAGGCGAGGTTTAAGCGTGTTAACAGGGACTCCGGTTCCAATTCTAAGGCAGCCAGGTAGCAGCGTTCGGCTTCGTGCGTGTTGCCGGTGACATCGGCGTGCAGGTTGCCCAACCCATTCCAGGGGGGCCAAAAACCCGAGTCGCAGGCGATCGACCGCTCAAGGGCTTGCGAGGCTTCGACGTGCCTTTGAGGGTCACTGAGCAGCACACCTCCAAGATTCGACCACGCCGGCGCATTCACCGGGTCACAGGTGATTGCACGCCGAAAGGCGGCCTCAGCCTCGGACTCACGGCCAAGGTGAATCAAGGCCACTCCCAGGCTGTTCCACGGCCAGCTGCGGTCGGGTTTGAGGTCCAGGGCTCGGCGCTGGGCTGCCTCAGACTGCTCAAACAACAGGCGACCTGCCATCTCGAGACCCCAATTGAACCAGTCGTCGGCAGAACCGGTCTCCGCTTTGGGTCCGAGCTGGCGGGCGAAGACGTCGATGGCGGCCGGGGGGAGCGAGGGGAACTGATGCCTGGGCCAGGTCAGCCAGATGAGGCGGATGGCGTCGACGCATTCCGGCTCGGCGAGCAGGATGGTGCGGGTCCAGTCTTCCACGTTGTCGAGCGCGCGAATCTGCCCCCCCGCCAGGCGCGCTTCCAGCCACTCCACCGCAGCCTGGCCAAACCGATCGACCAAGGCGGCACGCCCTGAAGCGGCCGCCTGCCGGAGGGCCTCCCAGTCTTCCTCCTCAAACCGGTCGCGCTGGGCGAGGCGGGAGAGTTCCCCCTGTCGCCAGAAGGCCCAGTTTCCCAGCCAGTCGCGGACCAGCTCCTCGGGAGGGGTCATGGCCTGCTGGTTCGCCAGCCGCGACAGCCCCTGCCGCAGTTCATGGAACTGCAGCGTCTCATTGGGCAGCTCGTCGAGCCCGAGCAGGCCATGCAGCCGTTCGCGGTCGGCCTGGGCCCGCAGCTCGAGCGCCGAGAGGTCAACTTGCCGGCGGAGATCATCCCGCAACGGGGAGTCGGCGATTGTCTCCGCCACCGACAGTGCCACCAGGATCTGATCGGACGAGCGCTGCCCCCGCAAGCGCTGGTCGCGGACGAATCGCTCGCGATCGCCCGGTTCGAAGAACGTCTCGAGGAACCGCGTCAGGAATTCCACCCCGCGGCGCCGTCGGCGCGACGC
>CAIUHT010000270.1 GCA_903898975.1 uncultured Planctomycetaceae bacterium | reverse complement strand
GACCGCACCATCGGCCTGATGGCCCCGCGCGGCCGCATCCTGCTGGTCGCCGGTCGCGCCTCGCAGCCCCAGTTCACCCTCGGCCCGTTCTACACCAAAGATCTGTCGCTGCTGGGGTTCGCCATGTTCAACGCCTCGCCCGATGAGCAGCGCGAGTGTGCCGTCGCTCTCAACAATCTCTACCAGCAGGGGGGCTGGCACCCGGCTGTGGGTGTCACCTTCCCGCTGTCGCAGACCGCCCACGCCCACCAGTTGCAGCAAGAGAACACGCTGGGCAAGCAGGGAACCCTCGCGGGCAAGATCGTGCTGGTGCCCGATGCCTCCTAGGGGCAATCCTCCGCCACGCAAGAATCCCCCCGCCGAACCACTCCGCCCCGGGCAGTTTGAGTACGAGTTTGGCATCCCGTTCCCCGGCGTCATCGCCGAGCCCGCCCGCTGGACCCGGACCGCGCTGCACCCTGTCCCGCCCGGCCACCTCGACTGGCGGGCCCTCTTTGGCCGCGACGCCCCCGTGGTGCTCGACATTGGCTGCGGCAACGGTCGCTCAACGCTGCACAGTGCCGTCCAGCATCCCGAGTGCGATCATCTCGCCATCGACACGCTCCCCGTCGTCATTCGCTACGCCACTCGCCGGGCCAACCAGCGGGGGCTCGCGAATGTCCGCTGTGCCGTCATTGGCGGACGCGAGCTCCTCGCCTCGCACATCGCCCCCCACAGCGTCTCGGCCATCCACATCTTTCATCCCCAGCCCTTCGATGACCCGGGGACCAGCCACCGTCGCCTGCTGACCCCCGAGTTCCTCGGCCTCGCCTTTCGCGCGCTCATCCCCGGGGGACGCCTGGTGCTGCAGACCGACCACTCGGGGTACTGGTCGTATCTCCAGGGAGTGCTTCCCCAGCTGTTTGACTGGCAGCCGCGGAACAGCCCCTGGCCCGAGGCCCCCAAGGGGATGACCCGCCGGGAAATCATGGCGACCGCCCGCAAGCTCCCCATCTATCGAGGAGAGGGAACGGCGAGGACCGACCTGACCGACGCCGAGGTCGCCAACACCGTCGCCAGCCTGCCACCCGCCGAGTTCCCCACCGATCGCCGGTCGCGCGAACTCGATCGCGAAGAGGCGGGCCAGGGGGCGCGAGGCGGGTCGAGCCGAGGAGCGGGCCGAGGCGCTGGCAAAGGGCATCGCCCGGGCAAGCACTCGGGAACTAATCCGGGCTCGGGCCGGCCTCGTTCCCAGGGCAAGCCGCCCCATCGCTCTCAAGGGCCGCGTCGCCCGCCGCGTCCGGAGGGCCCCTCCGCTGGCTCTCCCTCTCAAGACTGAGCGCACTCACCCAGGCAGCGCCGTGCCGCTGTCCCGACGGTCGAAGGTCGCTCTTTGTGGGGCGTCACCCTGGGCCGCGCGGCAAGCTGAGCTGCGCAGCCCTCTGGGCCCAGCGGTCACTCTCTGCCGGGCGTCAGCAGCAGTTCGGGCATCACCGCCGACCGCGACCCTGCCCGGGGTGGGTTGTCTTCCGCCCGAAACGTGAAGACTGCCGAGTACTTCGACTCGCCTGTCTGGTTCCGCCCCGCCGCGTGAAATGTCCGCGCGTGGAAGAACAGCACGTCCCCGGCGGACAGTCGCACCGGTTGCCGGTTGTCAATCAGCGGCTTGTTCTGGGGCAGGTCGGTCCGCAGGAAGAGCTGCCCGTCCAGCCGCTCGGCCTCCAGCTCGCCGCGATGCGTTCCGGGAATCACAAACAGCCCGCCGTTCTCGGGGTACTCTTCCCCCAGCGCCAGCCACACGCTGATCAGGTCGGGCCGCGCGAACGACCAGTAGCGAATGTCCTGGTGCCACCCCGTCTCGCTGCTGTAGCGGGGCTGCTTCGTCATGATGCAGTTGTGGTGCGCGAGCGGCATGATCACCCTCGGCCCCAGCAGCTGCTGCAGCCGACCCAGCACGGGGGAACTCGCCAGCCACTCGGTCAATGCCGGGGTCCGCCCCTGCGCGTGCTTGAGCCGACGGATGGTCTGCCCCCCCACCTGCTCGCGGGAAGCCGGGGCGCCGGGGTACTGCAGGTCAGCTTCGTACTCGACCGGCGGCATATGCGAGACGAGCCCCGCATGGGTGATCTCCAGCAGGTGCTGCACGAACGGCTTGCTCGCCAGGCCCCGCACCACCAGGAACCCATCCCGCTCGAAACGTGTCAGTTCCTCGGAGGAAAACCGGGAAGCGGGGTCTGTGCCGTCACGACGCTCCGCAGGCTCATGTTGCATGATGTCTGAATGCTGGGGGCGAACCGCACCGCGGCTCAACCACCGACCAGGAAGTTCCGCTGGACCGCGGAGGGATGAAAGCCTCAGCCCCCGCGTCATCACGGGAGAAACTCTCGCTCGCTCCAGCGATCGTCGTTCAACCCGCACACGACTGCAAGCGTCGCCTTGGTCGAGCGCCGCGTCGAGGCCCCAGATCGCCCGATTCACGAACGATCCCCCGGCAAGTTGAGATTCCCGAGAGCGCATGGCCGCGTCGGGCCAAGTTGGGCAACAGCGATCCGTCGCGTGGGCATCGACCGGACCGTTGCTGCGGCCCGCCCCAGCGGCGATCTCAAAACAGGTCATACCACGCGGTCTTCCCAGACAAGCCGCACCAATTCCTTAGTTGGTCAACGCACCCGCGAATGTGAAACCGCAGGCTGGGTGAAGGCGTGAAGCGACCGGTCGCGATTCCTGCGAGACCGCAGGACAGGGGCCCCGCCCTGACCACGCAGGGCTCGACGCCAGTGGCACCAATTCCCCGAAGTCGGGCGCATCCCGGCCCCGCCCTGGACAGACGCCCTGGCAGCCCATGCAGCAGGTCTGCCTGGGCTCACGTGGTGATTGCGATGCGGCGCAACAACCGCCGCCATGTCTCTCGACTGGTGATCGAGAAACTGTCTGACGCAGGCCACTCATCGCGCCTTGGCACCCACCCCGGTCCCGGGTGGGAACCTCGACCTGCCTGCTGGATCACCGCGGTCGCCTGGCTGCAATCCGCCGCGGCACGCCCCGCGCCACCACGGCTCTTCCCCGGGGGTCAGGCCGCCCTGTGTGACGCTGTCTCCGGCAACTACGACGAGAACTCGGGCTTCCGCGCGCCCAGCTGGTCCTTCAGCCGTGAGACGATGCTCGAATGCATCTGGCTCACCCGGCTTTCCGACAGCCCCAGCGTCGCCCCAATCTCCTTCATCGTCAATTCTTCGTAGTAATACAGGATGATGATCAGCCGCTCGTTCCGATTCAGCCCCTTCGTCACCAGCTTCATCAGATCCCGCTTCTGGATGCTGGTGGTCGGGTCGATCCCCTTGCTGTCTTCCAGCACGTCGACCTCCCGCACATCCTTCGAGCTGTCGGTCTCGAACCACTTCTTGTTCAGCGACACGAGGTTGACCGCGCTCGCCTCCGCTTTCAGCTTGTCGAACTCTTCTGGCGAGATCTGCATCTTCGCGGCGACTTCCGCCGGAGTCGGGGGGCGGCCCACTTCCGCCTCAACCGCCTTCCGGGCCGCCTCCACCTTGCTCGCCTTGCTCCGCACCAGCCGCGGAACCCAGTCCATCGTTCGCAGTTCGTCCAGCATCGCACCGCGAATACGCGGCACGCAGTACGTCTCGAACTTCACACCTCGCGAGAGGTCGAACGCCTCGATCGCGTCCATCAGGCCGAACACCCCCGCCGAAATCAGGTCG
>CAIUHT010000269.1 GCA_903898975.1 uncultured Planctomycetaceae bacterium | reverse complement strand
CCTCGCCGTGGCGGCCCTGGTCGTCGGTTTCGACAGCGGGTGGACGGCGGCCCGTGCCCGCTTCTGCCTGACGTTTCTGCCGCCCAACGTTTCTGCTTCCCAACGATTCCGCTTCCCGCTGTGCTGCGGTGAGATGCCCATGCCTCAACTGCTTTCCCCCGACTCGCCTCAGCCCCTGTCTCCCGAAGCGGTCCGCGAGGCGGTTGCGCGGCTGGTGCCTACGGCGGACTTCGCCGGGCAACGGACGCTGCTCATCATTCCCGATGCCACCCGGACAGCTCCGCTGCCACTGTTGTTTGACGCCCTGCACGCGCACCTGGCCCCGGTGGTGAAGCGGTTGGAGGTCCTGGTCGCCCTCGGGACGCATCCGCCGCTGACGGCCGCGCAACTGTGTGGGCTGCTGGGACACCGCATCGGGGAGTTCGCCCGCCGCTATCCGGGTGTCTCGCTGCGGAACCATGCCTGGGATGACCCGGCGCAATTATCGCTGTTGGGCCAACTCTCATCCGCGGACACCCACCAGATCTCGGGGGGACTGCTGACCGAAGAGGTGCCGGTCCGCATCAATCGGCAGGTCCTCGATTTTGACCGGCTGCTGGTGCTGGGGCCGGTGTTTCCGCACGAAGTGGTGGGGTTCTCGGGGGGCAACAAGTACTTTTTTCCGGGGATTTCGGGCCCCGAGATTTTGAATTTCTTTCACTGGCTGGGAGCCCTGATCACGAATGTGGGGATCATTGGCGTCCCGCACACCCCCGTGCGTGCCGTGGTCGATCGGGCGGCGAACATGATTCCCGTGGAACGCCGCTGCCTGGCGTTTGTGGTCGCCCCGAACGCTGCCCCGTACGGGCTGTTCTACGGCTCGCCGGAAGAGGCGTGGCGGCAGGCGGCGGGACTCTCGGCTCGAGTGCACATCACGCGGGCCACCGGTCCGTTCCAGACCGTGCTGTCGTGCGCGCCGCCGATGTACGACGAACTCTGGGTGGCGGGCAAGTGCATGTACAAGCTCGAACCGGTGGTCGCCGACGGCGGCGAGCTGATCATCTACGCTCCACATCTCGCCGAGATTTCCCAGACGCATGGTCGCTTCATCCGACAGGTGGGCTATCATTGCCGCGACTACTTCGTGAAGCAGTGGGACAGGTTCCGCGACCTGCCCCGGGGGATCCTGGCCCACTCCACGCACGTGTTTGGCCAGGGGAGCTACTCGGCGGAAACCGGGGAAGAGCAGCCGCGCTGCCGCGTCACCCTGGCCAGCCAGATTCCGCCCGAGGTGTGCCGGGAGATCAACCTGGGCTACCGCGACCCGGCCAGCATCGATGTCGAAGCGTTCGCGAACCGCGAAGCCGAGGGAGTGCTGCTGGTGCGCAAGGCGGGTGAGATGCTGTACCGACTGGCCGAAACTGGAACTGAGGGAGCAACTGCGTGACTGAACCGAAGCGTGCCAAGATGAGCGAGATTTCGACCCGGCTGGACTATGCCCTGGAGCTGGCCCGCGAGGTGAGCGGGTTGATCCTGGGCTTTTACCAGGCGGAAAACCTCCCCGTGGAGCGGAAGCGGGACAGCAGTCCGGTGACTGCCGCCGACCGGGGGGCGGAGGAGCGGATCCGGGAGGGGCTGGCGAAGCGGTTTCCCGGGGACGCGATCCTGGGCGAAGAGTTTGGTGAGCAGGGGGGAACGTCGGGGTTTCGCTGGATCCTGGACCCGGTGGATGGCACCAAATCGTTCATTCACGGGGTGCCGCTGTTTGGCACACTCATTGGCATCGAGCACGAGGGAGTGTGCGTGGCGGGGGTGTGCCATTTTCCCGCCTTGCGGGAGACGGCGTGGGGAGCGTTGGGGCAGGGGTCGTGGTGGCAGGTGGGCGAGGGGCCAGTGCGGCCAGCGCGGGTCTCGGCGGTGTCGCAACTGTCGCAGGCGACCGCCTG
>CAIUHT010000268.1 GCA_903898975.1 uncultured Planctomycetaceae bacterium | reverse complement strand
TGCCCGCGGCGCGAAGGTTCTTTCTGCGAGAAAGAATTCCGCACGAGTCGCGGGCGTCTAGGCTCGAAACGCCTGTCGGAACGCCGCGTCAGGCGATGAGTTCCCGCAGGGGGGTCGGGTGTTCGACGAGGTACTGGGGCCGGCCGTTGCTGTCGGTGAGCGTGGTGTACCGGGGGTCGATGCCCATGTGCTGGTAGAGCGTCGCGAACAGTTCGTGCAGGTGGACTGGCCGATCGGCGGGCTGTTCGCCCAGCCGGTTCGTGCTCCCCACCACCTGGCCCGCCTGCAGGCCTCCGCCGTACAGCAGCGCGCTCGCCGCCCGCGGCCAGTGGTCGCGACCTGCCGTGCCATTCACCCGCGGCGTTCGCCCGAACTCGCCCCAGACCGCCACGATGGTGTCGTTCAGCATGCCCCGGGCTTCGAGGTCGTCGAGCAGGGTCGCCAAACCTTGATCGAACGGGGGCAACTGCCGACGGAGGTGGCCAAAGTTGTCGCCGTGCGTGTCCCAGCCCCCCCACGACAGGCTCACGCACCGCACACCCGCCTCGAGCAGTCGGCGGGCCACCACAAAGCGGTCGTTCTCCCGGTTCGGCATCGCCCCGCCACCCACATAGCGGTCGCGGATGCGGGGGTCTTCGAGGTTCAGGTCGAGCGCTCGCGCCACCTCGCCCGAGGTGATCACGCTGACCGCGCGCTGGGCGAAGGCGTCCATCGCCTTCATCGAGCCACCGGTGTCGGCTTCGCGCTTGAGTCGGTCGAGCCCCCCCAGCAGTCTCGTCCGGTCATCCAGTCGGCCAACGCTGACCGAGCCGGTCAGCGTCAGGTTCGCCCGTCCCTCGCCATCGGGGCGGAACGCTCCGTAGACCGGGCCCAGGAAGCCGTATTGCGAGTGTCCCGTCAAATCGACAAACGTCGGCGCGGTCCCGTTGTTCGCCCCCTGCACCCGGGCGACCACCGCCCCCAGGCTGGGCCGGCCGCCGTTCGACCGCAGCGAAGACTGCGACCAGCCCGTTTCGGTCTGGTGAGCCGAGTGCTCATCGACCAGCCCCGTCAATGACCGCACAATCGCCAGCTTGTCCATCCGGTCGGCCAACTGCGGCAGGTGCTCGCAGATCTGAACTCCCGGGACGCGGGTGTCGATGGCCTGGAATTCGCCGCGGAATTCCTTGGGGGCTTCAGGCTTCGGGTCGAACGTGTCCATGTGCGAGGGGCCACCCCCCAGGTACACGTTGATGAACGATTTCTTCGCGAAGCCCGCGGGGGCGGACTCGTCGGCCCGCAGCATGTCGGCGAGGGTCAGGCCCCCCAGCCCGAGGGCACCGATCGTCAGAAAATTCCGCCGGCTGACTCCGTCACACGACGTCCGCCGCTGTCCTTGAATCTGGAACATGGGACCCTCGATTTCTGCAAGCGGAAAGGCGAAATGCCCCCCTCGACCAGGGGGCCAGCTGCCACCCGGAACCGGGTGAGCGATGGGTAAGAACCCCGGAAGGGGGTGACGCATAGACCGGAGCTTATCCGATTTTGTCGGCAGGTGAAACAAAAATCTGGATTAAAACGGGACGGACGGGTCGGGCGGGGGGGCTGCCAGCCTTTCGCGGGCGAGGTCGGCCCACGGTCCCCGCTGGTTGAGGGCCAGGTAGCGGGTGTAATGCGTGCGGGCCAGGTCGGCCTCGCCCCGCTGTCGATGGGCCTCGGCTTTGTGGTAGTGCACATCGGCGGCGTCGGGGTGCAGTTCGAGGGCGATGGCGAACGCGTCGATCGCCGCCAGTTCGTCCCCCAGCCCGGCATGCAGGCAGCCAATGTGCGTCCACGCCTCGAGGTACTGCCGGTCGAGTTCGACGGCGACGTAGAACCGCTCGAGCGCGGCCCGCTCGTGCCCTTGCCGGTAGAGCACGTCGGCGAGTTGAAACTGCACCTCGGGGGCGTCGTGGTCGAGCATCAGGCTCATCCGCAGCGCCTCGGCGGCGGGGCCCAGGTCGCCCTCCGCCGCCAGTCGCTGCCCCTCTTCGAACCACTCCACGCGTCCCCACTGCTCTCGGCCGACAGCAGGCGGAAGGGGTTCCTGGTCATCGACCCGGTGCGTGGAGGTGGTCGGGGGGGCGGGGTGGGCCGAGTGAGCCGGGATGGTCTCGATTGGTTCAACGGGACTCGCCGGGGGGGCCTCGAACTCGATGAGTCGCTGACCGCGGACGGTGGTGAGCCGCCCCTGGCGATCGCGGAATGCCAGATCGCCCGCCCGCGAGAGCAGTTCGAGCTGGGCCAGTGCGCCGCGGGGGTCGCGGACCACCTGTTCAATTCGGCACAGGCTGTCGCGGACCTTGTCGGGGGGGACTCCCGAGGCGAGCAG
>CAIUHT010000267.1 GCA_903898975.1 uncultured Planctomycetaceae bacterium | reverse complement strand
GCCTCCCAGCCCCCCTTGGAAGTTCCCAGCACGCAGGCGATACGGTGCGGATCGGCGGGGGCGGTGTCGAGCCGGGCATGGAGCCACGCCTCCCAGGCAGCCCGCCACGCCAGGTCGAGCAGGGGCTCGCCAGTGCCAATCGGCAAGGGCTCGCCAGTGCCAGTCGGCAGGGGCTCACTCGAGTTGGGCGAAGAGCGCGGTTGGCGCGGCGACGGGGGAGCGGCGACAGCGGGGATGGAGTTGGCCGGAAGTGCGGCTGGGGCCCCAATGGCGGGAGTGGCGAATTGGGGCGTGGAGAGCAGTCGGGTGAACGAGCGACCCGCGAGGAGTCCCTGCCAGGTCGCTTCCCGGTCGGGCCCGGCGGGAGTGACGAGCCCGAGTCCCGTGATCGCGATGGCTGATTCAGACACGCCGACTTGTTCGACAGACCGAGAAAAGAGCCAGCCCCATCAGCAAGACAACGACGACCGCTTCGAAGGTGTAGCCGCGGGTCGCACCTGGTCCCGAGAGTTCCACCCCCCCCTTTTCCTGGGCCCGGGCGACCAGTGGCAGACCCACCAGCAGGCCGGCTCCGGCGAGGGGCGAGGCAACGGGAGCGAATTGGTGAACCGACCGAGGGGTCCCCCGTCGGGCCGCAACGCAGGAGGGGGTCACCCGACGGGGAGGGAGCATGAGACAGCTGAGACGGAGTGGGAGGACCCAGGAGGCCCGCAGGGGAGAGCTGACTGGGAGGGGGCCGAGGCGGCTTGCAGGATGTTGGCCAGCGGATGTTTCAGTTCGCGGAAGACCCGGGTGGGGACCGAGACAGTCTGCCAGCTCGCCGACCGGACCTGCATGGCCCGCTGGTAGTCATCGGCCCAGACCCCGTAGAAGGCGTAGACCGAATTGCGGAAGCGGAACAACTGCTCGAACTCGCCATGCAGCCGTTCGCTGACGACATGGTAGGCAAAGACCAGCACGGCGCGAAAGCCCGGGCCGAAGACTTGCTGCCATTGCTGGAGGGCGGGGAGATCTTCGGCGGTCGCCCAGTTTTCCCAGCGATGGCCCCCCTCGGCATCGCCGGAGGGAAATCGGCGGCCCTTGACGTCGACCAGCAGATTGGGGCCGCCGGCGGAGTAGACGATGAAGTCCATCGATTTGAGCGAGGCCCGCTCGAGGAGGGCCCGCTTCGCCTCGTCGACCGCGACGTAGGGAGTCCGCAACATCCGCAGGTACGCCTCGAACGCCGAGTCGTAATGATTTGCCCGTATGGCCATGGTCTGCCCCCAATTGGTCACAACTTGCAAGTCACACAACAGTACAGTGCCGGTGGGTGGTCCTCAAGTGCGATGGCCGGGGAGCGTGGGGAGCGTGCGCCGGGTTGGGGGGAATCTCCCCGTCGGTGGGTGGGGTTGCGCGGAGGGGTTCTCGAGGAGGGGGCGGAGGGGTTCCGAGGGGGCGCGAGGTGGGTCACACTGCGGAATTCCCATTGATTTTCGACTGCTTTCGGACTAGCATTTTAACGTCGGGCCTTCGGGATCGACAAACCTCTGCCATGTTCGTCACGGGTCTACACTTGTTGACCCTATAACAATCCGCCGGAGGCTTCTCGAGGCTGGCTGCGTGTACATCCTTGTGGGTGTTTTCGAATACCCCATAGGCTCCCACAACCCGGCTTCCCGGCCTCCCCTTTGCGACGCGGGTTCATACAACCGGACCTGAACGGCATTACGGTGGAGGTTTTTCTTTGCAGCGGCCCGCTCCGGCGGGCCGCTCTCTTTTTTGGGGTGTTGTTCGGCGGCGGCTTTTGTCCGATTCGCCCGCCCCGGTCCCTTGCCGCTGCCGCTCCAGCGGGAGACGCTGCCTGGCTGACTCCGCAGGCCCCCCGCCGAGGCTGTCGCTGGCCCCAGGTTGTGCGCCCCGGTTCTGATCCCCGGGTTGGCTGCCACTGGGTCTCTGCCACTCGGTCGCCCACTCCCGGGTTCCCCCTGGATGACAATGGTCGTTCAGCCACAGGGGACTCGCCCTGGCCTTCGCAAGGGCTGACGTGGCATCGCGTGGTCGGCTCGGGATTCTCCGCCGGTCTTCGTCTTGTGCAGACCTGGAGGGGATCGCATGGGTTCCGTCTGGCTGCCGCTCCTGCTCGGTTCCTTTCCCCACCGACGACCGCCACAATCGGGCTGGGCTGGGGGATCCATCCGTCTGCGGGTCTCATCCACTGGCATGGTCGTCCGCAGGGACCGCCTGGCCCCAGGACGCGGCGACGGAGGTCGTGGGACGTGGTGCGGGAGCGGTGTGTTGGAGTGGATGGCGTACGAGCAGGCTGAGGGGAGGGATGAGTGATGGCCGGACTGTTCGACAGGCAGGAGGCGGCCGAGCGGGAGTTGGCCAAGCCACTCGCCGCCCGGATGCGCCCCCGGACCCTCGCCGAATTTGTTGGTCAGCAGCACTTCCTGGGGGAAGGCAAACTGCTGCGGCGGATGCTGCAGGCCGACCGGTTGGGTTCCGTTCTCTTTTACGGTCCCCCCGGGGCGGGCAAGACCTCGTTGGCCGAACTGCTGGCGAAGCACACGAAGTCGCAGTTCCTGAGGCTCAATGCCGCTTCGGCGGGAGTGAAGGAACTGCGGGCCGCCCTCGATACCGCCCGCGAACGGCTTTCGACCGGCGGTGGCCGGAGCCTGCTGTTCGTTGACGAACTGCATCACTTCAACCGCACCCAGCAGGATGTGCTGCTCCCCGACGTGGAGGAGGGGGTGGTGACCCTGGTGGGGGCGACCACGCAGAACCCGTTCTTCTCGCTCGTCTCGCCCCTGGTGAGTCGCAGCCGGGTGTTCGAGTTCCAGCCCCTCTCGGCCACCGACGTCCGGCAACTGCTCGATCGAGCGCTGCAGGATCGCGAACGGGGACTGGGGCGGACAGGGGTCCCGGCGACCGACGAGGCGCTGCAGTTCCTGGCGGAGGTGTCGGATGGCGACGCCCGGCGGGCCCTGTCGGCCCTCGAGGTGGGGGTGCTGTCGCTGCTGGGGACGGGCCGGCCGTTCGACCTTGAGTGCGCCCAGGAATCGCTGCAGAAACGGCAGGTGCAGTACGATCGCTCGGGGGACACCCACTACGATTCGGCGAGCGCGCTCATCAAGAGCATTCGGGCCAGTGATCCCGACGCGGCAATCTACTGGATGGCCCGCATGCTGGAGGGGGGTGAAGATCCCCGGTTTGTCGCCCGCCGCCTGGTGATCGCGGCCGCTGAAGACATTGGGAACGCCGACCCCCGTGCGCTGCCTTTGGCACAGGCCGCCGCCCACGCCACCGAGTTCCTGGGAATGCCCGAGTGCCGAATTCCGCTGGCGCAGGCAGCGCTGTTCCTGGCGATGTCGCCCAAGTCGAATTCGGCGATCGCGGCGATCGACGCCGCCCTCGACGATGTCCGCCAGCAGCGGGTCCGGCCGGTCCCCCGGCAACTCCGCGACGGGCATTACGCCGGGGCGGCCACACTGGGCCATGGCACAGGCTACGTCTCGCCCCATTCGACAACGCAGGGCTTCAACCCCGCCGACGACCTGGGAGTGGACCGCGAGTATTATCACCCGGTCGATCGGGGAGCCGAGGCGGCATTCCGCACCCGCCTCGCCGAGTGGCGGGCCCAACGCGAACTCGCCCGCCCCCCCTCAAGTCCTTCGTCCCCCGCTGGAGAAGGTTCAGCGTAGTTTTTTGCGCAGCCTAGCCTGCTGACGCCAGCTTCCTTCCGGACCACCTCACGTGCAAAACGTCAGAGGCAAGTGACGTCCCGTGGTAGCCACCCGCCACAGATCTGGCGTGGGCCGGCGTGAGAGCACCCGCCACTGCTGTTGCCGTGTGATGGAGGCAGTGCGCCGGGTCGTGCGACATCGGTTCGCAGCGACCGTCCGGCGCACCCCGTTCTGGGCGAGACTCCGGAGCGACTCAGCGGGAGGGGGCGGTGGCCTCGCAGGGACTGACGTCGTAGTACACCGGCAGTTCAAACTCTGGGGTGTCGTTCAACTGGCGTTCCGATTCGAGTTCAGGGTGCTGCGCGAGTGGTTCGAGGGTCAGCGTCGCTTCCGAGCCAACAGCGAGCGTGGCCCCAGGCAGCCTCGTAGCGGGCAGCGGTTCACCATCGAGCACGGCCCAGCAAACGATCTGCAGACGATCGCCGGGGGGGCGGCCCCGCAGCACTTCGAGCACTTCGACCGTGTGGGTGACCAGCGCCCGGCGGTAGGGGGCAATCTCCGCCAGCGTGGGCACCGCAGTCGTGGCGACCACCCGCACCTGGGCCCGCAGTTGTGGCACCGCAGACCGCGCGGCGAGGTCTGCGGCCCACGCCTGGCGCCAGTGGTCACGGGACTCTTCCCGGAGTGGTCCGGCGACACAGCGGACCTGCTCCACGCGGCCCCGCCAGGCGGATCTCTCCTCGGAACCAAGCCGAAGTGTACCGGAGTCCCACTGAGCCGGGCCGAGCGCCTCGGGCACGCCACGAATGGTCTCGGCCTGAGCGGCCCCGGGACGCAACACCCGCAGCGTCCCGCCCTCCCACGCCAGGGACCACAACTCGGACCGCTCGGCAGCCAGTTCGCCCAGTTCGACGCGGCCTGCCGGGGTGGCACCGTGCGCTGGCCAGACCAGTTCCAACCGGCGGCCCGCCTGCACGACCTGCCAGCGGGGAGGGCCCGCCTCGGCGGTCAGTTCGAGCAAGACCGTCGAAGCCGCCTGCCCGGTCGCTGGGCCAACGGGCTGTTCCGAGGGAGACTCTGCGGCGGCACCGGGTGCGACGGCCGGGCAATCGACCGGCTCAGGGGTGAGGGCAAACGTCCAGGTGGCGGCGGTGGCAGCCTGGCAGGCGGCGACCGCCACGCGACCCGCCTCACCCAGATCGCCCCAGCCACCCCGCAGGTGGAGAGCCCCATGGCGGTCGTAATGAGCGAAGCCGCGCGGTTCGACCACGCAGAGACGCGGGCTGCTGGCCCCGGCGGGCTGCACTTGGTTGGCCACCCGGCTGTTGCGCCAGAAAAACACCAGCCCAGGCTCGCTGGGGCGGGAAGTGGGCGACGTGGGACTGGGCGCCGTGAGACCTGCTGCCGCAAGCCCAGACCGGCGGGAGACTTCGGCGGGGACGCGGTGTTGCTCGCCCCCCTCGACCCACAGATCGGGATGAAAGTCGCCCCGCTGGTTGTGGGTGACCTGGCACCACTCTTCGATGCGGTCGAAGCGGGGAGCGAAGCGGCCGATGTGCAGTTCAACCTGCGGCCCGCCCCCGGAGATCACGTTGACCTTACCCCGGCGGAGGTAGGGGCCAGAGAGAACCACAAACCGCGGGTCGTTGGACCAGCGGGGATGAAAGACTTCGTGACCCGAGAGTCCCGCTCCGCCATCGAGGGGAACCTTCCAGGGAACGTCACCGCTCGCTCCCTGCAGTTGCCAATTGCGGTGGGGACCGTCGAAGACAGCGGCGAGTCCACTGTTGTCGGGGGCGAGTCCCGCCCAGCAGCCGGTGGCCCGGGGGGTCCAGGTGCCGCGGGAGAGATCGGCGACCCCGGCATGCGGCCAGGGAAATTCTCCGGCGGCGAACAGGCCATCGGCCGAGAGCTGAAAATTGTCGGGCCCGACCAGGGTCTGATTCCACAGTGGGACTTCGACCTGGGGTTGATCGAGGCGGACCCGGCGGACGTCACGGTAGACGAAGTCGGCACGGGGTGCGGCACGGGTCGCGACGCAGACCCACTGCAGGCTGGTGACCGGGTCGGCCCAGGTGTCGAGCGCAAAGCCCGGGCAGAGTTCTCTCGACTGGCCTGTCTCCCAGTCGAGCACCAGGACCTTGCCGGTGGAGTGGTCCGACCAGACCACGCTTGCTCCGTCGGGAGTCAGCAGGGGCTTGGCGTAGCCCGAAGTGCCCGGGCGCAGGGGGCGTTCACCACGACCGTCGCGCGAGTCGAGCCCCAGCAGTTTGAGGCGCCGGCCCCGGGCCAGGGTGTCGGTCCCGGCGGGGGATTGATCCTGCACCCAGACCACCCGGGTGTGTCCCCCGGTGAACTGTTCGAGCGCGGCGCCGGCCTCGACTGTCGCCGCAGCATCTGCGCCTGCGGCCTGACGGACGGTGGCAACCGGCGGGGTGGGGGGTGGCGGAGCCGCGGCGGCCCGCTGGGGGAGCTCTGGCAGACAGGCCAGCCAGATCACACAGGCCAGCCAGGCCCATGCGAAGGTGGAGACCCAACGCCGCCACGCGGTGTGGACTGGGGCGACGTCGGGGACCACCTGGTGCGGCATCTGGGGCACCCGGAAGACAGGCCGATCGGCCAGCATTGTCAGACCGCCCTGGCCAGCGTGGCGTGAGGCTGTGGGGCCGGGACCATGGCAGGTCCCGGCCCACAGCCCATGGACCTATTTACCAGTCGTAAAATCTTCGCCAAAGGCTGCGAGCATTTTGCGGCGCATCTGATCGCGGTCGGCTTCGATGGCCTGCCAGATCTGTTCGCGTTCGTCGGCTCCCCGCTGGATCGCCTCGGCCTGCTTGGCGCGGACTTCCTGCAGGTTGCTGGTCGCGTGCCAGGTCGAGGGGGTGTAGGTGGCGGCTCCCCACCAGGCACCGGGGCCCCAGCCTCCGACCTGCCCGGGGGTGACGTCATAATTGACCACCAGTCGGCCCTGATCGGTCGAGACCTTCATCGCCACTCCGCGGAGCGACGCGGCGAGGGCCCGGAGCCGCTGGGCGACCGTGGCCCCGTAATCGGCCAGCTCGGGGTTCACATCCTGCAGAGACAGGCCGGCGATGGTCCGGGCGGCGGCGTCGTGCCAGACCGCGGTCCGCTCGTAGTTGTTCGCCCGGGCGTTCTTCTTCGAGATGTCGGCGAGGGTCTGCTCAATGGTGTCGTAGTACCGCTTCGAGGCCTGCTTGGTCTTGCGGGCATCGACTTCTCCCTGCGGGACCGGCGCGGGAGGGGTCCCTTCACCCGACGAGAGGGTCGCCGGGTTGGGGGTCACGACCAGCGAGACAATCCGCCGCAGACCCACATCGGAGAGTGGCGTGGTGAGGGTGACATGCTTCTCGCTCGCCTTCACCTCGGCGTGCTCCAGGTCGTCGAAGGCGGCCCCGGTCTCGGCGAGGTATTCAACGAGGGTCTGCTTGATCGGGGTGGCGTTGGCGCCGACTGGCACGGCGAAGTTGAGCGTCAGCGTGGCGGTCGCCTGCTTGGCGATATTGACCGCCAGGGTGATGCCCAGCAGGTTGTCGTAGACGTGGGCCACGCTTTCGGCCTGCCCGGTCTTGCCCGTGAGTGTCTTGGTCCCCTGCAGCCAGCTGCGGAGCGCGGCGGGATCGAGCATATCCTGCGTGTCGATGGCGATCACGAGGGGGGCCGGGTTGGTGGCGGCGGTGGCGAGGTAAGCGGGGAGCTTGACCTCGGTGGCGGTGGCGGTGTGCCTCAGCCACCG
>CAIUHT010000266.1 GCA_903898975.1 uncultured Planctomycetaceae bacterium | reverse complement strand
CCTGCCTCACAAACGCATTGGCATCCTGCTCGAATGGCAGGTCAACGCGAATGCCAATTGAACCCACTTCGCCAATGCCTGCCGCCCCCTCGTTCGCCGCCTGCATCAGCCCCGGCCCACCCCCCGTCACAATGTCGCAGCCCATCTCGGCGAGCAACCGGGCGCACCGCCGGGTCTCTTCATAGATTACGGTCCCCGGTCGAGTCCGGGCCGATCCAAAGATCGTGACCGAGTACCGATCGTCACGGGATGGTTTCAGCCGCGTCAGATTGTTGACCACGTCCCACAGATCGAGCACGACATTGCCGAGGATCTGACGGACGCGCGCCTCGTCGTTCAGCGGAACGGAATCGGAACGGTTGTCGGCAGCAGGGTTGGGAGCCATGGCGTGACTTGGCGGAACAGCGGAACAACCGGGCAGCCAGCGGCGGCCGACGGGACCTGCCCAAAGAAGATCACAGGCAATGCGAATGTATCGGTTGCCGACGGCAACGACAAACTCTCACTCCCCGACTGCAAGTCCCCGACCCGCAGCCCCCCCCCACGAGGTTGCCCCTTGGCCAAGGAATCAGTAGGAACACACCTTGAACTGGGGGCGGGATGTCGATCGAGGACCGTGGGCCGAGGAGTGCATATGTTTGAGAAGTACGCGGCAACCCTGATGACGGTGGGGCTGGTTCTGCTGGCCCTCGGAGGGTTGTGGATGTTGATTCGGGCGTTCAAGCACAGTTGGCAGTGGGGCGTGGGAAGCGTCCTCTTTCCCCCTGCCCTGCTGGCCTTCGGCTGGCGACACCGCAACCGCAACCGCATCCCGTTGGTCGTACTGCTCAGCGGGGTGTTGTTGGCCGGTGGGACGTTGATGGTCAGTCGACTGGTCTCCCGATTTCCCCCGCTGGGGCCCCGCGACAAACTGGTTGACGGTGAGCGGCACGTGACAATCACCGGCTGGGATCGCGACGACTATGCCGTGCTGGCTACCCTGCCCGACACTGTCGTCTTGCAGATGGCTAATCCCGACGTGACCGACCAGACGCTGGAGATCCTCCGAGACCTGCGGCAGCTTCGCGAGCTTGATCTCAATGGCTCGAAAATCACAGACGCCGGGTTGCGGGTGCTGGCTGAATTCCCGACGCTGAAGATTCTGCGGCTTCGAGGAACCGCGGTCACTGATGGCGGATTCCGCGAGTCCCTGCTGGAATCTGCGACGCTGACAGAACTCGACGTTCGCGATACAGAGATCAGCGCCAAGTCCCTTCGAGAATGGAAGAACCGCGACAAAGAAGTCCGCAAGTTCCTGAAGTGATCTTCGGAATCTTGTGTTCAACCTGCCAAATCTTGTGTTCAACCTGCCAAGGCCCGGGTTCGACCTGCGTCTATTCGCCCCGTGAGCGTCCCCGCCTCGCAGGCCAAATCGGACAGCATGTCACCACCAGCAGGCTGTCACATCAAACAGGGCGCGACCCCACCGCACAGGGTCACCACCAATTCGCTGCTCTCCCCGCAAGACTGGCCCACCCCATTCACAACGTCCATAAACGCCCACCGGTTCACTTATCGGCTCGCGAATTCCTCCCGACGCGCCAAGTTGCTTGAGCCAGACTGGTGCACAGGTTGAGCTCAACTCTGCGGAAGTGATTGCTGCCGGACCGACTGTTCCTGCCTTACAATCCGTGGCCAAGCGCAGATTGTCCGCGGCTGGCGATGTCGCCGATCAACAGACTGGGCCGATTTTCTCCAGAAGGAAAACAGCCTGCGTCTATCACTTGTCACATATGGGCCGCGCAGGACGGTGAACTCCCCGGTTCCCGCCTATTTCGCGCGACAGGCCTGCAACATGGCCGCTGCGGCTTGGCCAACCGATTTGAGCACCACCTCGGCTGAGGCCCCCTCCTCAGTTCGCTTCGCCACTTCACGGACCAACGCCGAGCCCACGATCACTCCGTCGGCCAGGCCTCGCAGTGGAGCGACCTGCTCGGGCCGGCTGATGCCGAAGCCGACAGCCAACGGGAGTTGTGTTCGGGATTTCAACCCGCGGAGTTGTGCCGAGAGCTCCTCGGGAAGCGCCTCGCGCACGCCAGTCGTGCCGGCGACCGAGATGCAGTACAGAAATCCGCTGGCAGTTTCGATGATTCGCTGAGTTCGGGCGGCAGTGGTGGTGGGAGCGATCAACTGCACCAGGTCGAGTCCGTGTGCCCGGGCAATGGCCGCCGTCTCGGCAGCTTCGTCGGCTGGCAGGTCAGGCAGAATCAGCCCCGAGAATCCGGCCCGTGCCGCTTTCTCGCAGAACGCCGCCGTGCCCATGCGGAACACGATCGCGTACGCCACCATCGCCAACAATGGGGGGCGATGCCCCCCGGGGATCGTGTTCCAGGGAACGCGGGCGATCTGTTCGAAGATCTGCTCCACGTGCAGTTTGCGGGCCAAGGCTCGGGTGTACGACGCCTGAATCACCGGCCCGTCGGCAATCGGGTCACTGTAGGGAAAGCCGACTTCCACAAGGTCAACACCCTGGCGGGCCAGTTCAACAATCAGTTGGCTCGTGAACTCGAGATCGGGATCGCCAGCCGTGACAAACGGCATGAATGCCATCTGGCCCCGGGCACGAAGATTCTGAAAGACGTCGCCGATCGATGGATTGGAGGCCAAGATGTTCCTTTCAGCCGCCGTTATTGAGGCGGAAGAACGACACGTTGAGGTCTGAGCTGAAACGCCACCCCGAGGGAGGCGTCGACAGAACAAGCGTCTCCACGGCCCTGCCCGCCTCGGCCGATGAGGCCTGACGCCGAGGTCCCACGGGACTGTCGGGTGGGGACTGTCGGGTGGAGGCTGCCTGATGGAGACTGCGTTATATCGTCTGCCCCTGCACCCGGGCGACCTCATAGACATCTTTGTCACCCCGGCCCGAAAGACAGATGACAACGATGTCATCCCGGCCGCGCTGCCCGGCGGTCTTCAGGACCTGGGCAACAGCGTGGGAACTTTCCAAAGCGGGCAGAATGCCCTCGGTCCGGGCGAGCAGGTAATAAGCCTCGAGGGCCGCGTCATCACGGACTGGGGTGTAGTGAACACGCCCCGTGTCTTTCCAGTAGCTGTGCTCGGG
>CAIUHT010000265.1 GCA_903898975.1 uncultured Planctomycetaceae bacterium | reverse complement strand
GCGACCGGTCTGCCAGCCCCCCAGGATTCCTGTTGTCGGTCCTCGCCGGTCACAAAACCGGAGGGCCTTCAAGCTGGTCGCGAATGCACGGTCGACCGGACCATCTCCGCACGCCATGCTGGCAACGCCAGCATCGGCACGTTGCGGTTTGAGGGTGTGCTTCTCCAAGCTTCGGGCGGCGGATGCGCCGCAGGGGACAGCCGCAGGGGACAGTCCGACGATTGTCACCGGCACACACTCGGGCGTTGTCCAAATGCGGTCGGACGGTGCGCGTTGTTCCACCGGTCTATCGAGACGCGATTTCGGCAAATAGTGGCATTCCCACGGGGAACTGCCTAAGCTGCCGGGGCATTCGCCCGCAGGTTCGATTTCCGCCCCCCACGCGCTGGGGAGCGGGAGGTTCGCAGTGCCCGGTTGTTGGCACGCCCACGGTTTCATTCCCGGGATGGGGCAGAGACCAGACCCGACCTGCCCCTGGCGGTTGCGGGGCGAGCGTGTCGTGATTTTCCCGGGCGGCAGGTCCCGGCGTTCCGTTCTTTCGGCCAGTCCCATTCTGATGTGCAGGCGTGACGCGATGAACTTTCGTGGTCGAGTGCGAAACCTGGTTCGGTTGGGATTGGGAAGTGCCCTGGCCCTGTTGTGGCAGGCCTCCCCGCTGTGGGCCGCCGACGGGGCTGGCGCCGGTGCCGTGGAACCGCTGGGAATCCGCCTGCCAATCTGGTCGGTCCTCCCATTCATCGCCCTGCTGGGCTGCATCGCGACCCTGCCCCTGTTCGCGGGTCACTGGTGGGAGCACAACCGCAACAAGGGGATGATCGTCCTGGGGCTGGGCTTGCCGCTGGTGCTGCTGTTGTGGGGCCTGTTTGGTCACGACTGGGCCCACGCCCTGCACGAATCGCTCCACGAGTACATTTCGTTCGTGCTCTTGCTGGGGGCTCTCTACACCATCAGTGGCGGGGTCTACCTGCAGGGCTCGCTCTCGGGCACCCCGCTGCTCAACACCGCCCTGCTGGCGATCGGGGCGATCATCGCCAATCTCGTCGGCACCACCGGGGCCTCGATGCTGCTGATTCGCCCCCTGCTGCGGGCCAACAAGCCCCGGCAGCGCGTCACCCACATCGTCGTGTTTTTTATCTTCGTCGTCTCGAACTGCGGCGGGCTGCTGACTCCACTGGGCGACCCGCCCCTCTTCCTCGGCTTTCTCAAGGGGGTCCCCTTCCTGCAGACCGTGGCCCTCTGGAAGCAGTGGCTGTTTGTGAACGGCGTGCTGCTGGTCCTGTTCCACTTCTGGGACCAGTGGGTGCTCAATCGTGAGGAACTGGACCGCCCCGGATCGCAGCTGGAAGAAGTGCAGCACCACCAGCCGCTGCGCATTCTTGGTGCGGGGAACCTGTCGCTGCTGCTGGGTGTTGTGGCGGTGGTTTACTGCAGCGGCCAGCGACTGGGCTTTGGTGGCCGAGAGTGGCCGACGGGGCTGGCGCAGGTCCTCACCGGCCTGCTGGCGGTCGCCTCGTACTTCCTCACCCCCCGACGGATCCACGACGCGAACAGATTCACCTTCGGACCAATCATTGAAGTTGCGGTGCTGTTCCTGGGGATCTTTGTGACCATGACCCCCGCGCTGCAGATTCTGAACGCCCGCGGTGCCCAGTTGGGGGTGACCGAGCCGTGGCAGTTCTTCTGGGTCTCGGGGGCCCTCTCCAGCGTGCTCGACAATGCCCCCACCTACATCGCCTTCGCGGCTGCCGCCTGTGGCCTGCACCAGGTGCCGGTCGAGGGGCACTACCTGGGCGAGTTCCTCAAGAATCCCGCTGGCTGGCCCCTGCTGAGCGCGATTTCGTGTGGCTCGGTCTTCATGGGGGCCAACACCTACATCGGGAATGGACCGAACTTTATGGTGAAGGCGATTGCCGAGGAGAATGGGGTGAAAATGCCCGGCTTCTTTGGCTACATGGCCTACTCATTCGGCATCCTGATCCCGATCTTCATCGTCGTGACCCTGCTGTTCTTCCGCTGACAGCCTGAACCCGGCAGAGCCGAGCGCGGCACGCCTGCGTGCGCTGGAGACCAGCGGCCAACGGCGCGCGGGGCTGTGGCGAGGACCAGTCGTCAAGCCGTTTTCACAGAGCGTCATCGCGAAGTGCGCTCGCCGAGCGTCCCCTCGCCGAGTGTCCCCTCACAAGGTGTCTCTCAGCGGCGCGATTTGGCTGCGCGTCGGTGCGAGTCCGGCTGCGGATGCCGCCACGTGACCAAGGCCGGGCGCGCTCTCTCAGTTCGCGGTCTGTCGATTCACGGTCTGGTGACGCGATAACCCGCGTGTCCACTCGGCCCGCTCAGCCAGCGGGCCTCCCCACCAGCGTGCTGGTCATTTCTTCGCAGACTTTTTTGCGGCCGACTTTTTCCCGGCGGCCTTCTTTGCGCCACCCTGTTTACCGGCTGACTTGGTGGTCGCTTTCTTCGTGGCTGGCTTGGCGACCTTCTTGCCGGCGGACTTGCCCGCCCCTTGCGCAAAGATCCGATCGAAGCCCTCGCTGAATTTTTCCGTCGATCCGGTGTGCACCGTGTAGCCCGTCATGGGGTTGGCTCCTGAGGCATCAAGCTGGTCAATCAACCGCCGCGAAACACGGGGCTCTCGCCCCGTCCCGTCGACGTGAAAATAGTATGCTCCAAGTCACCGTCGGGAAGTAGACTAACGGGCACACTTTTTGGTCGCACAGCGTTCCTTCGAAGGCGCGCGGCCCTCACGCTTTGACGGCCCAGTGTGCACTCGTCCCTGTCTGCAACACACCCGCGATCGACAGCCCCCAGTCCCCTCAACCACCATTTCTCTTTCACACTGTTTCGTTCTCTCGCCGTTAATTCCACCCCCAACGCCGACAAACAGCGTCGCTGGGGGCCAGGGACCTGGCTTCCAGTGCATTCCCCAGGTTTCGACTCGAATTCCCCGTCCGCGTGGTTCCGGTCTTTGCTCCCATGCCCACTTCCGACACACCTGAGCCCACCTTGCCGGCTGATCGGGGACGCGGGACCGGGTTGTCGCCCCAGAACCGCTTTCTGCCCATCCGCGAAGTCCCCGCCCCCGAGCACTTCGAGCATCTCCCCGAAGAGTGGCTCGAACAAAGTCACGTCACCACCCAGTTTCTCGACGATGATTCGCAGTCGATTATCTCGGAGAACGACAGTCCCGATGTCTACTTCCGCTTCAGCCTCAACCCCTATCGGGGCTGCGAGCATGGCTGCGCGTATTGCTACGCCCGCCCCTATCACGAGTACCTCGGCTTCAACGCCGGGGTCGATTTCGAGTCTCGCATTCTCGTCAAGCGGAACGCCCCCGCCCTGTTTCGCAAGTTTCTCGCCCGGCCCCAGTGGAAGTGTGAGCCGATCACCTTCTCGGGCGTGACCGATTGCTATCAGCCGGCCGAACGCCGGTTCCGCCTGACCCGCGGCTGTCTCGAAGTGGCGCTGCAGGCCCGGCAGCCCGTCAGCCTGATCACCAAGAACGCGCTGGTGCTCCGCGATCTGGATCTGCTGCGGGAACTGGCGGCCCGCCGACTGACGGAAGTGAGCATCAGCCTGACCACGCTCGACGCGGGACTGGCCCGCGAGTTCGAGCCCCGAACCAGCCCCCCCGCCGCCCGACTGAAGGCGATCTCACAACTCGCCGCCGCCGGGATTCCCGTCCGCGTGATGACAGCCCCCATCATTCCCGGGCTGAACGATTCCGAGATTCCCGCACTGCTTGCGGCAGCGGCCGCCGCAGGGGCCTCGTCAGCAGGTTACGTGCTGCTGCGTCTGCCGCTGACGGTGGAACCGGTGTTCCGCGACTGGCTGGCCCGAGTGCGGCCGCAGCAGGTCGCGAAGATCGAAGGACAGATCCGGCAGACCCGCGGGGGGGAATTCAATCAGTCGGAATTCGGCACCCGCATGAAGGGGAACGGCCTGCTCGCCGACCAGATCGCGCAGACCTTCCGGGTCTTCTCGCGCCGACTGGGGCTGAACGAGCCACACGTGCCGCTCGACACCACCCAGTTCCGCCCTCCGCGTGATGCGGCCGGGCAGAAATACCTGTTCGAGTGAACGCGGCCCAGCGGGCATCATGGGGGTGAACCCGAGTGTCGCCGAGAAGATCGCGCGGTGTTCGTCCGCGTCGAAAGGAACTTGCGCGCATCACTTACGCCGGCCAACGCGGCAGCCAGCGGCAGCGGCGGGGCCGACTGGGTCAGGGTGACGCCGCCCATGGGCATCGGCGTTCAGACACGGGGCGCGGGCCGACGCGAGGCGAGCTTGGTTCGCAGCGCCTCGATGACGAGGGGCGGTACGAACTGTTCGAGCGGTTCGGTCTGCGAGTCGGTCCCCAGCAGGGCGACCTGTTTGACGAGCGAACTGGAGATGTGCGAGCACCCCTCGCTGGCCATCAGGAAGACGGTTTCCAGCTCGGGTCCGAGGGCACGGTTGGCGAGCGCCATGGTGAATTCCCCCTCGATGTCGCTGAGGGTCCGCAGGCCCCGCAGCATGACCCCCGCCCCGCACCGCCGCACAAAATTGACCGCCAGCCCTTCAAAGCAGGCGACATCGACATTGGGGAGTTCACAGGTGGTGCGGGCGATCAGGTCGAGCCGCTCCTGCGGGGTGAACAGCGGGGACTTTTCGGGATTGATGCCAATCCCCACGGTCAGCCGATCGAACAGGGCCGCCCCGCGCCGGATGATGTCGTAATGCCCCAGCGAGAGGGGGTCGAAGCTGCCGGTGTAGACGGCATGCCGCCGATTGCCAGGAGTCATGGAACCGCCTGCCTTTAGCCTGCCCACGAACAGAGACCCATCCGGCTCGACTATATCGGCGGGGGACTGCACGGGCCAACCCGACGGTGTGTCGGGGCGGGGTCGGGAGACACTCAGCCTGGTGGATCCTCTTCGGGGAGTTGGCTGTTGTCCTCCCACGAATCGAAGGGATCAGGGAGGGTCTCCCAGGCGGCGGGACCGGCTTCGAATTCCTCATCGGTCAGCAGGCACCCCTGGAGTCCCTGCGTGAGCCGGGCCTCGTCGAGGCCGCGACCGATGATGACCAACTCGATCCGGCGGTCACCCCACGGCTCTTCCCAGACCGCGTCCACGGTGGCACGGAACTCGTCGTCCTCAGGCCAGTCTTCTTCAGAGGTGGCCGCGGCCCACAGCCCGGCGGGGTGCAGCGCGAACACCCCTCCCGCCTGAGACCACTCCCCGGCGGTCTCCTGCCGGGTCGCCAGCCAGACCGCCCCCTTGGACCGCGCGACCCCATCGAACGAGTCCCCCTGGACGAATTCCATCAGTCGGGCGGGGTGGAACGGTCGGCGGGCGCGAAAGACAAAGCTGCCAAAACCATACTCTTCGGTCTCTGATGTCTCTGCACCACGGGGCACAGACAGCCACTCGCCATGCCGGGCGGCCCACTCCTCCGAGAACAACCCCGTGTCGAGGAGTTCGCGCAGCGGCAACTCCCCGCGGGAGGCGGTCAAGACCCGGGCGGTCGGGTTGAGCCGGCGGAGCAGCGCCCGGAGCTCACCCACCCGCTGTTCGTCGACCAGGTCGGTCTTGGAAATCACGATCACATTGGCGAACTCGATTTGATCGACCAGCAACTGCACCACGTCCCGGGTGTCGTCGGGGTTCAGGCCAATGCCGCGGGCCGAGAGTTCGTCGAGCGACTCGAAATCGGCGGCAAAGTTCACCGCATCGACGACGGTGACGAGCGTGTCGAGCCTTGCAACTTCGGAAAGCCCGCGGCCCTCGTCGTCGGTGAAGGTGAAGGTCTCGGCGACAGGGAGCGGCTCTGAGATGCCGGTGGACTCAATCAGCAGGTAATCGAACGCCCCCAGTCCCGCGAGCCGGGAGACTTCCTTGAGCAGATCTTCCCGCAACGTGCAGCAGATGCAGCCATTGCTCATTTCGACGAGTTGCTCATCGACGCGGCTGAGACGGGCGGCGCCGTCCCTGACGAGCCGGGCATCGACATTGATCTCGCTCATGTCATTGACAATGACGGCGACCTTGAGCCCCTCGCGGTTCGCGAGCAACGCGTTTAACAAGGTGGTTTTGCCCGCCCCGAGGAATCCGGACAGAACAGTGACGGGAAGCTGGGAGATTGGCATGGCAGGTCGGCCTCACAGGGGAGAGCTGGCGAGGGGGGATGAGTCGGGGGAACTGGAAGAGCATGGGCCGCGCGCCTCGCGGGCCCGACAGACTGACCAGGCTTTCGGGACACCGAGACAACGGCCACGACGTTAATGCGTATCCAACTCTATCGCATATCGTTTGCGTTTACAATTGCGTCTCGACAAATGGATTGAGCGCGCACAGGTCGGGGCAGATTCTCCCCAGCAGGAGACGGTCGGGGCAGATCCACCTGCCGGGCCGAGACAGTCTTTGCTTACACCCCTGGCGGGCGATTCTCGCGGTAGCCCGCACCGCCCGCCGGGGCACTCGCCCCTCGACCGCCAACGCCTCAACCGTCGCGAATGGACCAAACTCGTCGTGGCCCAGTGTGCGCCGCACTCCCCGAGCCCACACCAGGTCGCCCGCAGGCGTCGGCGTTCCTCGCACCCCCTGATGCCCCCGCACAGAGTGGCCCGCGCCCCAAGCCGCGCGGGCACCAGGATGGCGCCTTGTTGTCGCTCACTGGATTGTTTCTCTCCCCATTTCGCTTTTTACCCAGTTCGCATTAGCCCAGTTCGTGCTTTCCCGGTTCGCCTCGCTCGGACGCCGACCCGGTGTTCTCGACTCACTCGCTTCCGGCGGGAACGAGCATTGTGCGGGAACAAGCCGAACAGCACCCTCCCCGACCTTGGTTGGCCCCTCGGCCAGGGTGACTCTAGAATGAAGTGATTCGAAAACTTCTGCCGCAGGCTCCCTTCGACTGTGTCCCAAATCATCGATCTCGCGACCGCCGTTTCCGCTCTGCGTTGCGACTTCCCCCTGCTGGGTCAACCCGGCCCGGACGGTCGCCCGCATGTCTACCTCGACAGTGGCGCCACCAGCCAGAAACCGGCCTGTGTTATCGAGAAGGAAGCCGAGGTCTATCGCCTCTACAACGCCAACGTGCATCGCGGAGTCCATGCCCTGGGCGATCGGGTGACGGGGGAGTTTGAACAGGCCCGGCAGGCGGTTCGCGAGCTGCTCAACGCCCCCGAGGCCGAAGAGGTTGTCTTCACCGCGGGCACCACCGCCTCCCTCAACATCATTGCCCTGGGCTGGGGCGGGGCTGTGCTTCAGCCCGGCGACGAAATCCTGCTCAACGAAGCCGAGCATCACGCCAACCTGGTCCCCTGATGGTCAAGTCCGTGAAGGGCCGGGTCCCGGTCCTGAGCGGCGTCGCCGAGTCGTCCGTGGCCGAGGCATGCCGCTACGCGCGCGATGTGGAGGAATTGGGCGCGGACGGCCTGATGC
>CAIUHT010000264.1 GCA_903898975.1 uncultured Planctomycetaceae bacterium | reverse complement strand
CGTGGGATGGGCTCCGGAGTTGGATCGGCCAGGGTGTCGCTCTTCGCCACAGGGCTGCCGGACCGGTGGGCTGCCGAGGCGTGGCGGCCCGCTCGCAACGGAACAGGGGGGAACTCGAGAGTGCAATTGACGGACGCCCGGGCAACTGTCAATCTGCCCAGCCGATTCCGCTGGGTTGACCCCCCTGCGAGAAATGCGGGATCTGGCGAACTTTCTGACTGGCTGTGAGGGCCGCCTGAGGTGATGACTGCAGTGGGCTCCGGATTCCCCCTCGCCACGCTGACTCCGCGCTGGCCCGCACCGCGCCGGATTGTCGTGATCAAGCCAAGTGCCCTGGGCGATGTCGCCCAGTCGCTCCCCCTGGCGCGGGTGCTCCGCACGCTGTATCCCCACGTCGAGCTGGCGTGGGTCATCAATCGTGAGTTGGCCGGGCTGCTGGCAGGACACCCCTGCGGGCTCACCCCGCTGCACTTCGAACGCCGGGCGGGGCTCAGGGCCTACCTGAGACTGCTGCGGGGACTGCGGGCCGAGCGGTTCGACTGGGTCATCGACCTGCAGGGGCTGCTCCGCACGGGAGTGCTGACCGGGCTCTCGGGAGCGGGGCTGCGGATTGGGCTGCAGACCGCCCGAGAGGGGTCGGGCTGGACCTGCAACCAGGTTGTCCCAGGCACGGCACGCAGCAGTCCCGCATTCGAACGGGTGCGACGACTGGCCGACTGGTTGGGCTGGCGGGGCGACTGGCCTCGACTCGAGCTGGGGGTGACCAGCCAGGAGCACGACTGGGTCGAGCACTTGCTCAAAGATCTCCCCCGGCCACTGGTGGCGATCCACGCCGGCGCGGGCTGGGAGACCAAGCGCTGGCCGGCCCCGCAGTTTGGGCGGGCGGTCCGCCAGGCGGCTGGGGCGGTGATTGCCGTCGGCTCGCGGGCCGAGCAGCCCCTGGCCCAGCAGGTGCTGGCGGAAGTCGCCGCGGTGGGCAAGCCAACCGTGAACCTGGCGGGAGCGACCAGCCTGTTGCAGCTGGCGGCGGTGCTGGGGCGGGTCGACCTGGTGGTCTCGAACGATTCGGGACCACTGCACCTGGCGGCGGGACTGCGAACGCCGCTGGTGGGGGTCTATACCTGCACCAGTCCCCGCCAGTCGGGTCCCGAGCCCGAGGCCCCGGCCGAGCTGGTTGCCACCCAGGTGGCGTGCGCCGCCAGCTACCGCAAGCGGTGTCCGCATCGGGGGGACGGGCACCTGGCCTGCCTGAATGAGCTGTCGCTCGAACGGGTCGCCCGGGCGGTCGAGCAGGTGTTGGCTCGCCGCGCCGCCACTCTTCCACAGGGCTGAACACTCCCCTGCGCGGCGGGCTGACCCGCTCGCGCCGCGGAGCTATTCGCCAGTGCTTCGCTGTTCGAGGAAGGTGAGAATGTCCCGCACCTCGCGGATGGTCATCTGCTCGAACAATTCGGCGGGCATGACCGAGGTTTTCTGGGGATTGCGTTCGACAATCTCGGCGGTCTTGAAGGCCTGGGTTTCGCCCCGCTCATTTCCGAGCACGGTCTGGCCCTCGTTCTCGTGAACGATCATGCCGGTCGCCGTCTGGCCAGCCTGCGTTTCGATGGTCCAGGCGACATACTGCGGGGCGATTTCGCCACTGGGGTCGAGAATCGACTGCATCACCTGCAGCCGATTGAGGCTGTCTGAGACCCGGGTCAGGTCGGGCCCCACGCGGCCCCCCCGCCCATTGACCGTGTGACACCGGGCACACAGCGGCCCCTGCGGGTGGTAGAAGATCCGGCGACCGGCGTCGTAGTCGCCGCCGCGGCCACGCCCCAGCGCGGCGACCCACTCCTCCCGAGTGCCGGGTCGGGGCTCCAGTCGCTGGGCCAGCGCCGCTGGCAGCGGCCGCTTCCAGCGGGTGTGCAACAGGCGAACCTGCTCGGCCAATTCCTCGTCCGAGTCGCTCCAGGGGGCGGGACGCTTCAGCAGTCGATCGGTCAGCTCGGTCAGCACCCGCAGATCGTCCGCGGTGGGTTGCGAGCGGGACCGCAGCGATCGCAGCCCCTCGAT
>CAIUHT010000263.1 GCA_903898975.1 uncultured Planctomycetaceae bacterium | reverse complement strand
CGTCGATCAGGAACGTCGACCGCTGAATGCCCATCGACTTCTTGCCATACATGTTCTTCTCGCGCCACGCCCCGTACTTCTCGGCGACCCCGTGATCGGTGTCGGAGAGCAACGGAAAATTCAGGCTGAACTTGTCCCGGAATTTCACATGGCTGGCGGTATCGTCCGGACTGATCCCCAACACCTTCGCCCCCAACGCTCCCAACGCCTTGCTCTTGTCCCGAAACGCGCACGCCTCGCGGGTGCAGCCCGGCGTGTCGTCCTTCGGATAGAAATAGACCACCACCGGCTGCCCCTTCAGCGCCGAGAGCTTGATCTTCTTGCCATCGTCGGCAACGAGGTTGAAATCGGGAGCTTTGGAGCCTTCGGCGGGCCAGTCACTCGGTTCGGACATCGGAGTTTCCCGGTCAAGAAATCGTGAAGTGAACAACTCCTAAATCTTAGATAGGGAGTCGAGTTCGACCTCTCTTGGCAGGCCGCCGCTCACTCCTCCACGTTCCCTCAGCCTGCGCGGGCAATCGGCCGCGTCCATTGTGACCACCGCGTTGAATCCCATAGACCCGGCGTAATCGGACTCTTTCCCCTCCCTTCGCTGATTTGCCAAAAAACAGATCACAGTCGGCTGATTGAACGCGTCAACATCGCCCGATACATCCCGTGGCCCTGCACACTCTTCGCAGTCGCCCCTCCTTTCCCAATCGTGTCAGTCCCCGCGTCTGAAGTTTTCCGCGGCGACCGCACCTCTCCACAAAAATCCGCCGGAGCGCGTCCCATGCCTCGTATTCCCTCCCGTACTGTTCTGCTCCTCTGCCTGACCATGCTGTCGGCTGCCCGCCCCGGGGGGGTGCGAGTGGCCAGTGGCAGCCCCAGGCCCACTGACCCGTTCGCCGCTGAACACGCCGCGGTCGCCGCCACCAACAGCGACACATTCAACCCCAACCCGTCCGAGATCCCCCAGTCGGAACCAACCGCCGAGACAGACCTCGCTTCCCTCGACACCCTCGATCAGCCCCCCGAACCAACCCCCCTCGCCAAACCGCTGACCGACACTCCAGTCGCTGAGAGCCCCGTCGCTGAGAGCCCAGTTGCCGAGAGCCCAGCAGCCGCCCCCCCCGTGACCGTCGAACCGGTCGCGATCCCGACGACCCCGACCGTCGATCCCGTCGCACTCGAGCCCAGCGTCGCCCCCTCCGCCCCGGCTGCTGCCGCACTCCCTCCCCTGCCGGCTATCGACTTCGACAGCGAAATCGCCCCGTCCGCTGAAGTGCCGGTGGCCTCGCCAGAACCCCCCACAGACCTTCCACTGGCCACCGAGGAACTCCCCCCGGCCCCCGCAACCCCCAGCGAGATTCCCGCACCGTCGGTCCCCCCCGCTGAAGTCACTGAAACTCCCCTGGCGGAACCGGCTGACCAACCGCTGGTCCAGGCCCCCTCCGCCGAAACCACCCCGGCACCTCAATCCGAGCCGACCGTTGCACCGGTGCCCGAGGCGGTCGACCAGGCAACGCCCGGTGAGTCGTCTGTCCCCGCATCGACTCCCACCCCGGCTCCCGCCAGCGATGTGGTGGAAATCATTGCCGAGCCGGCGGAAGCCCCGGCCATTGATCCCGACTTCCTGCCCACCCCCACCGCTTCGACAATCGACTCCG
>CAIUHT010000262.1 GCA_903898975.1 uncultured Planctomycetaceae bacterium | reverse complement strand
TGCACCACGCCCCGCAATGTCTCATGCCCACCTCGGGAACCGAACCAGGAACCTGCACCGCTTCGCCCGACACCACCGGGCGTGCGACACGCCAAACCGCTGCACCACGCCCTCTGCGAATCTGGGTGCGACTCTCAGTCTAACACAGGCGGGCGTGGCCCTTGGGCGAATGCGACTTGATCGGCCAGAAATCGCCAGCACGGATGGGGTGACAACCGCGGCGCAAACTCTGCCCGCCAGGGAAAGTTTGCGGACAACACCGACCAGGAGTTCTCGTGCCGCACCATTCGCCTCGCCACACACCTCCGAGAGCCCACCCCCTCTCGGGACACGCGCTCTTCGAATCTCGCTCCGGCCCGCCGACCAATACGGGCAGGCGACGCAGGGCCAGACTTCGCCGGGATGGGAGGGGTCGTCAGGGCGCCGCATTCTCAACGCGCAGCTCGACGGCCAGCGCGGCGGCGGTGTGCGGGTCGATGCGGGCGGGGAGCAGGCGGGTGGCATTGTCGGCGGCAGCCGCTATGGCCACGCGAATTGCCTGCGGGGGCTCGAGCCCCAACGCCAACCCCCACGCCAACCCCGCCGCCAGGCAGTCGCCACTCCCAATCGGATTGACCACCTCGACCACTGGGGGCGAGCAGCGACTGCGATGGTTCGGTCCCGAGATCCAGACCGGACCGGCTCCCTGGCTGACCACAATCCAGTGAGCCCCCCGGGCATGCAATTGATCGAGCCCGGCGTGCAGTTGGGCGTCGGTCTCAAGCGGGTGCCCCAGGCTGCGAGCCAACTCTTCACGGTTCGGCTTGATGACGTACGGCTGAGCCGGGAGGGTCGCCAGCAACAACGGTCCCTGGGCATCGACCAAAACGCGTCCCGGGCAGGCGCGGGCCAGGGTGGCGTACAGATCGGCGGGGGCCCCGGTGGGGAGGGAACCGGCCAGCATCAGCACGTCGGCGGTCGCCGCCCGCTCAAGGGCCAGCGCGATCAACCGGGCCAATTCCTCGGGTTCCAGCGGCGGGGCGTTCTCGACAATCTCGGTCGCCCGCCGGGTGGAACGATCGAGCAGCGTGGTGCAGGTGCGGGTGGCTCCCCGGGTCGCGAAGAACTCGGCCTCTCCCCCGGCGTGGGTGAACTCGGCCCGCAACTGCTCGCCCGTGTGGCCCCCGGCTGTGCAGAGCGTCCGCACGGTCACGCGGTCGGACAGCGCGGTGGCAGGGAGCACTCCAGCCGCAACCCACGGCTCGGGCGTGCGTGTGAGCGTGGCCAAGGCGAGTGCAACGTTCAGTCCCTTGCCCGAGGCACAGGCCAACCACTGGCTCGCGCGGTTGACCTCTCCGATCAGCAGCCGGTCGAGCAGGGCGATCTGCTGCCACGCTGGCGACAGCCCAATGACGCTCAACTGGCGACCGTTCTTGAAAGCTGGCGCGAAATCGGCGGAAGGCACGGTGGTCACAGCCGCATCTGTCCGAGCCGCGGTGGTCACCGGCTGAGGGGGGAGAGCCGGGTTGGTGTCTGAGGTTGAGTTCAAGGAGCGACCGTGGGGGCCCCATCCCACCACCAGCGGGGGGTTTCGCTGGTGGGGCGTTGCAGGGCCCCCTCGCGCCGGCGGGCCAGTTCGCCCGTCGAATCGCTGGCGTATTCGTGCTGATTGAGCAGGGTGAAGGGATCGATCACGACTCCGCCGCTCACCTGCGCAATGTACAGCGACTGGTTCAAAACCTTGTAGTTGCTGACGCTGTCGGTCTGCTTGGGCACCGCGTCCCGTTCCGTCGGGGCGGCCTGCGGGTCGAGCAGCAGGCTGGGTCGCCACCCCACCTGCTGGGGGAGCCGTTCTTTTTTCAGCAGGGCGGCGAAGACCAGCAGGTCGAAGGCGTTTTGCAGTTCGGCGAAGACCGGGACGGCCGCGGCGATTTCTTCAAACCGACTGGTGAACTGCTGCGCGAACTTTTCCGACGAGAGCGATGTGAACGGGGCGTCGGTCCGCTGACCCTGCGGGCCCAACAGTTCCTGCTGCGCGAGCAACTGCACCCGCTGACCGGCGAACTGGTAGGCCAGCTTGTCGGCGCTTTGCACGAACGCCTGGTAGAAAGGGGCGAACCACCACCGTTGCAGGGATTCTTCGTTTTTCTGCACCAGTTGCATATAGCTTTGGAAGCCCTTGATCGGGGCGGGGTCGACACCAATCGACAGCCGCTTCATGCGAATGTCGGCTTCGACCAGCATCCACGAGAAGTGCGATTCGGCGGGAACCCCCGACACACTGATGACCTGCGGGCCCAGTTGCTTCCCCAGTTGAGCGAACTTCGCCCTGGCCTGACCGGCGGTCATCGCCCCCGACGTCTGCTGCAGAAAGCGATTGAGGCGGGCCAGCCCCTCGGGAGTCGGATCGATCGAACAGCGGACCCGGCCATCCCCCCGCTCTTGCGACCGCAGCGCCACCAGCAGGTCATCCAGCCGCAAGACCGACCGCCTGGTCCCCACCCCCGTCGCCTTGCCCGAGGCATCGACCAGGAAGCCCTCGGCGGGTCCGGCGATGATCACATCGTGCCCGTCGGGATCGGCGAAGACGTATTCGATCCGCTGCAGACCGGCGAGGTAGCGGAGTTCGGGGGGGACAGGTTGCCCTTTTTCGGCATACTGCCGACACGCCTGTTCCAGCCCGGCCAGCGAGATCTTGCGCAGGGGCGAAAAGGCGTTGAGGTCGGCGGGGAGGGCGCGGCCCGCGAGTTCCGTCCGCCGTTTTTCCGACAGCCCCTTCCCCTGCTCACGCACAAACGCGGGCTTTACCACCCCCTGGGCGTCGACCAGGATGCCACCGGCTCCCTGTTGACCTCCCTGCTGGCCCCCCTGTTGCCCTCCCTGCTGGCCTCCCTGTTGCCCACCGCCACCAAACCCGCCCCCCCCGCCCCCGCCGCCAAACTGGGCGAAAGCTGCGGTCGCCGACAGCAGCACCAACCCCTGCAGCGCCAAGGCCTGGAGCAGCACGGGCATCAGCCAGCCCGATTTACGGCGGGACCGCCGACCGTCGGTCGGACGTGCCCCCTCGGCGACTGCGCCTGGCGACCCCTGCCTGCCCCTGAACTTGCCGCTGGTCGCCAGTGCCAAGCGCCCGACCCAGCGGGCGGAATGCGGAAGAATCATGGCCGAAACCTCGTGCCAGAGTGCGGGACCACAAGAGTGACGGGGGTGTCTCCAGCGAACTGGACCGGAGAATGACCGGACCAGGGAAGCACCAAGCCAGAGAACGCCCCTGCCAGATTATACCTCTGGTCGAGTGCGGGCGGACTGAAGTTCGGTTTCCACGCGGTGAATCAGCTTGAGCAGCAGGCGGACGTCGCGGGTCTCGAGTGCCATCCGGTTGAAGACCCGGCGGAACCTGGCGATGTAATTCTCGAGCGTGGTCGCCGGGCGGGCGTCCAGCAGCCGGAGGAGCCGCTCGAGATGCTGGTAGAGCGTCTCCAGTTCGCGATGCTCGACCAACCGCCAGTCGAACCCGGTCTCGGTCCCGCGCTCGCTCGCGGCGTAGAGTTCGGTGCAATAGACCAGCACCGCCTGGGCCAGGTTGAGCGAATGCTCTTCGCGGGCACACGGAATGGATGACTGCACCGAGCACAGGGCCAGCTCGGGATTGGTCAGCCCCGACGATTCGCGACCAAAGACAATCGCCGCGGGTTGCGTGGGGGCCCGCTGCCGAATCTGGGCGACCGCTTCATTGGGCAGAAAGATGGGATAGGCGACCCGTCGGCGACGGCGGGTGGTGCCGACTGAGAAGACCGTGTCGGCGAGCGCGTCGGCCAGCGTGGGGACAACCACCAGGCTGTCGAGCACTTCGCGGGCGGCATGGGCCAGCCAGTACGCTTCCTGGGCGCGGGGATCGCACTGCGGATTGACCACCACCAGCTCGGAGAGCCCCATCGTCCACAAGGCGCGGGCCGCAGAGCCGATGTTGCCCGGATGCTCGGGCTCGACCAGCACGATGCGGACGGGTGGCAGTGGCGTGGTCATCCCTGCTTGGCTTGGCGGGCCAGCAGCCGGGCCAGGCGGTCGTGGCGATCTTCGAACGCCTCCTCCAGCT
>CAIUHT010000261.1 GCA_903898975.1 uncultured Planctomycetaceae bacterium | reverse complement strand
TCGGGGCGGAGTCCCTCGCGAACCCGGTTCACGATGCAGCCGACCGAGGGGGCGTCATTCACAAACCCGACCGCCGACTTGGGAACCCGCCCCGTCAGCACCCGTTTGTGCGCTCCGTCGTGGTCAGCAAAACCGTGCGAGACCGAGCGAATCAGCGAGAAGCGGTCGGCGAGCTGGGCGTGCAAGGGGAGCAATTCGCCCACCTCAAGCCCCGGGACCCGCGTGGCGATCGGAGAGAAGTCGCCGCGGTACTCGAGGGGGGCGTGCGGCTTGAGGTCGTAGGTGTCGAGGTGCGACAGCCCGCCTGTCAGCCAGACCAGGATGACGGCGGTGTCGGGCGGGGGCGTGAGCGGTGTCGCCGAGGCCGCCCGCCAACGCCAGACCTGCGCCGAGCCCGCCGCCAGGCTGGCCAGTGAGCTGGTCTGCAAAAACCGCCGCCGACTCTGCGGAGCATGCGGGGCGGGGAATTGGTGAAGAGCGGACATCGGGCGGAAGTTTTGAGAAGACGCTGCGGTCGAAAGGCCTTTGGACAGGTGGCGCTGGAAGAGGGGAGTCGACCAAGTCGGTTTGGCCAATTCCGCTTGGTGAATTCGTGTCAGCCGCGATGAGTCGCCCGCGCCGAGGCCGCGACGGCGGGACGATGAACGACGGGACTGTCGGTTGTCGGCGGGGCGGTTGTCGGCGGGGCGGTTGTCGGCGGGGCGGTTGTCGGCGGGGCGGTTGTCGGCGGGGCGGTTACAGCAGGCTCCACAGGGGGTCGCCCTCCGTGGCCCGGAGGGGTCGGCCTGTGCGATCGGGGAACATGGCTTCGTGTCTGATACCCAAGAGGTGCAACAGCGTGGCGGTGAACTCGGGAGGAGTCACGCGATCACGGGCGGGATAGGCCCCGCTGGCGTCGCTGGCTCCATAGACCTGGCCCCCGTTGAGCCCCGCCCCCGCCATCACAAAGCTGAACACATTACCCCAGTGGTCGCGGCCACCGCTGCCATTGAATTTCGGTGTCCGGCCCATTTCGCCCACGGCGACGACGAGGGTCGAATCCAGCAGCCCCCGCGTGGCCAAGTCCTCGATCAGGGCGGTGAAACCCTGATCGAACTGCGGACAGAGCACATCTTTCATCCGCGGGTTGGTGTGGGCGTGGGTGTCCCAGAGGGGGTTGGGAGCGCTCAGATCGCCGGGCTCGCGAGGCCAGTTCACAAACACCATCCGCACGCCCGCCTCAATCAGCCGGCGGGCCAGCAGCACCGACTGTGCCCATTTCCCCGGGCCATATCGTGCGCGGGTGGCGGGGGTTTCGGCATCGAGGGCGAACGCCCCTCGGGCGGTGCCCGAGCGGACCAGGTCGAGAGCCTCGCCCCGCAAACGCTCGTAATCACCCGTCACCGCCGACTCAGCCCGCAGCGAGCCCCCCAGCTGTTCCAGCAATTGCTGGCGGAGGGTCACCCGAGACCCGCTCAGTTCCTCGGGCAAGGCCAGGCTGTCAATTCGGAAGTTGGCGGCGGCGGGATCGCAGCGAAAGATTTCCGGATCCCACCGGCGTCCCAAAAAGCCACCATTCTGGCCGGGCAGGAAGACGTTTGGGTTCGCGATGATCGGCTCGGGGAGCATCACCGAGGTGAACGGTCCCCGTTCGGTCGGCTTAAGCATCCGCACGATGGAGCCGAGCGTCGGCCAGTCGGTCGGGGCGAGGGCCCGCATGTCGGGCCCCGTGTATTTGTGCCCGGTGTTGATCCAATACCCCCCCGACTCGTGGTTCGGGTCATCGGTGGCGAGGGACCGGACGATGGTCAACTGGTCGGCGATCGCCGCAGTCCGCGGCAGCAACTCGCAAAACGAAAGCCCGGGCACACGCGTGGCGATGGGGGAGAAGACTCCGCGAATCTCCGCCGGGGCCTCGGGCTTGGGGTCGAAGGTCTCGTACTGCGATGGCCCGCCACTGAGATAGAGGTAGATGAGGCTCTTCGCCCGTCCGAACGAGCCCCCTGCCTTCCGAGTGTTCGCCTCTTCGGCTTCCCGGGCCGAGGCAGGCGGGACGAGTGGGCTCAGATTCGAAGCCAGCCACGCCCCGGCTCCCGCCTGAGCCAGTCGCCGACGGGAGAGAGCAGTCGAAGGTTGATGCATGCGCGTGACCCGCGTGTGCCAAGGAACTCAGCCAGTTTTGTCGCCAACTTGGGGCCAGTGGACCGTCCAGCCTGCTGGGCCCCCCACCGATTCGCCCGGGCGAACCGGCCACTCACCGCGTCACATCGTCTTGGTTTCGCAGAGTCCTGTTCCCGCAGCCCTTTTCCAGCGAGTTTTCAGACCGCACCCACCCACCTCCCCCCGCTGTGACCGCGGGAGCAGTGGGCACTACGTGGCCTTCGATGCCAGAGCTCTCGATGCTGAAGCTTTCGACGCCGTGACTCGAGTCTCCGGCTTCGAACCCAGCGATTCTCTGCCGCTCCATAACCCGCACCAATCAGTCTAACGTGATGCGTGCTGGGGTCCATGTTCGTTTCCGGTGCAATGTGTTCCACAAAAATTCCTGGGGCACCATGGTGGTTCAGAAAACCGACTGCGGAGGGATGGCACCGCCTGGATGGGGCTGGGGAGCGCCGGAGGTTCTGATGCGGGAGACCAACTCGCCACGGGAGGGACTCCGCCACGCGCGGTTCCTGACCAGCCAGTGGCAACGCGGCCCCCACCTGACGGGCGAAAGCTCAGGTCAATTGTCCCGCCAATTCCGTTGACTGACCACCGGGATGGCACCGACCGATCTCTCGACCAGCCCTCACCGACGACCGTAACACATTAATCAGAATAGACTTACAACACAGAGCCAGACACAACCACAAGTTTTCAGCAGAGCGCTAAAATCGGCAGAATCGCTAGAGTCAGTGGAGCCGCCAGGGTTTGCTCAACCCCCCCAGCCCGAACAGTCGATACATCAACAGACGTTTTGGTGTTCTTTGATTCCGGGCGGTTTGGCTTCCTGAGTGGGGAGGCGACTGGCGGGGGTTTGGGACACTGGGACTGGTCGTTCTTCCGAGCTGCTTCGCCTCGACACTGACACCGTGCGCTCTTCGTTCCTGTTCCAGGGCTGTTTGCTGGTCCTGATTGGTTCTGTGTGCCTGGCCGGTTGCAGCCGGACTCGCTACCGCCAATCCGCCGACCGCGACTCGTACGCGCTGCTGGACGATCGCCTCGAGGAAACCCCGTGGCATCCCTCGGGGATGTCGATTGAGCCCGAGGAGCGGTCCCGTCTGTACGACCCGACCGACCCCGACTGCACCCCGCTGCCCGATCCGCAGCCCCGCCTCTACGGCTACCAGATCCCCCCGCTCGATTCCGACACGGATCCAAGAAGTTGGAATCCCCGCCGGGATGCCGATCAAGCGGGTGAGGACCAGCCGTCCTCGGCTGTGGGTTCGACCGACGCCAACGGGAATCCCCTTCCTCCGGCACCGTCGGAACGGGCTCCCTCGCGACGGGCGGGGGAACAGCCCACCGACGAATTCTCGTCCCCTTCCCAGGAACCGGCACCGCCCCCCATGCCGGGTGTGAACGCGCAGAGTCGGCGTTCCCGCACAAGTCGTCCCACCTCGATCAAGCCAGACGCCACGGCGGGAAACACGGAGCAACCAGCACCGGTCCTTGGCGGAGTCGAACCGGCGAATGTTGACGCCCCGCCCGCGCGCTCTGTGAACAGCACCGCCACAGACGTCCGCCGCGCGCGGCCGGCCAGCCTCCCGGGTCCCGCGCTCGACGCTCCCACCGCACGTTCGACCCCTGTCACCCCTCCCGTGACGGCCCCAGCGACACCGCCGGCCACAGTGCCCGGGACTACACCTCGGGCCACCCCCAAGCTGCAGCGCCGACTCGAACCGCCCAAATCGGCAGCGACCCCGACGACCGCAGCGGCCTCGGCTTCGCTCGCTTCTGCTGCCATCACGCCGGCAGCTGCCACGCGGCAGCATGTGGGCCAAATGCAGGCGGGCGGGTTGGGGGATGCGGTTGCGTCCCAGCGAGCCTCTGCGTCGCGGGCCACCAACCAGGTGCAGACTGTCTCCGCGCTGGTTCCGCAAGCGGCCGCGCCCCCCGCACCCGACGAAGCTCTCGCACCGATTCCCGAGCCCGATTCCGACGCGGCGTCCGACTCGGCCGATGCCCCCGCTCCCGGGACGACCGCGGTCGCCCCTCCCTCGACGCCTGCCCCGCCCGACGCCACACCCCCCAGTTCCCCCACGGCGATGGTGCCGAGCCAGGTGCGTCCCTCGCAGTGGGAGGCGTTGCCGTTGTCGGTGCAGCAGCGGATGCTCGAGTTCGAACAATTGAGTCGCGTCTACTCACAGAGCTTCAATGCGGAGCCCACCGCAGAACTGCAGCCCTCAGGCCGGGTGCTGACCCTCGAAAACATCATCGAACTGGGGAAGCTGAACAGTCGCGAGCTGCAGACCCAAAAAGAGACGCTCTACAAGGCCGCCCTGGTTGTCTCGCTGGAGCAGTTCCAGTACCTGCTCAAGTTCACCCCGTTTGGCAACGGGGGCGATCTGGCCTATCGCACCCGCAACTTCGACAGCGACTATTTCTCGACGCTCGACAATCGGGCCCACGCCGAGGTGGACAAACTGATGGTCACGGGCGGGACGTTTGTCGGCCGGCTCGCCAACAACGTGCTGCTCACCTTCAACGGGCCAGACGCCTTCGCGGCTGATATCTCGTCGCAGTTGCTGTTTGACATCAGCCAGCCGCTCATTCAGCGGGACATCCGCTTCGAACCCCTCACCCGGGCCGAGCGGCAACTGGTCTACGCGGCCCGCAGCTACCTGCGGTTCCGCAAGACGTTCTTTGTGAACCTGGCCAGCTCGTACTATGCGATCCTGCGGGCCTATCGGCAGATCGCGATTGAATCGCAGAACTACTTCTCGCTCTCGGGAGCCCACCAGCAGTCGCTGATTGAACTTGAGGCGGGGCTGCGATCGCGGATTCAGACCGAGCAGATCGAGCAGAACATGCTGACCGGCCGCAGTCGGCTGATTGCTGCGGGGGTGGCGCTCGAACGGGCGCTCGACCGGCTGAAAATCGACATGGGGGTGCCCCCCGAGCTGGCCATCCGGATTGATCTGCAGGAACTTGACGAGGTCACGGGGCGGGATGAAACGTCGGTCGCCGCCGAGGCGGTCCGCCGGACCCGGGAACGCCTGGTCGCCGAGCAGGTCAGTGGCGGGGCCCAGCTGCCGCTGCTGGTGAATGCCGCCATGGTGCTGCAGCAGCGGCTGCAGCAATGGCGGGAATCGCGGGACGGGGCGGCGGGCGATCTCGGGTTTGCTCCACTCGATGAGCTGGGAGCCCGACTGGCACTGCTCGACGCCCGGCTGGCCCTCGAGTCGCAACGCCGGGGGCTCGCAGAGATCGAGACCTCGACCGAGCCGGCGGTCGTGCGACTGGTTCAACGTCGGCTCGAGGTGCTCGACACCCAGGCCCGGCAGCTTGAGAAACAACGGACGCTGGCCACCGTGCGCGAGCCCGACCAGGAGTGGCCCGCCGGGCTGGCCGACCGCGTGGACCGCTTCGCCAACCAGGTGGCCCAGACGCGGCAGCGCCTGGCCGAGGCCCTGGACGCCGCGCGGCTGGAATGGCTTCCCGAGCTCGAACAGACCACGGCGCAACTGGTCGCCGAGGGGGACACCCTGGCGGGTGAGCTGTCGCAACTTCCCGGGGGACATCCGGTCGATCGGCCGGTCGATGAGGAGACCGAATCGCTTCGCGAACTGCTCGACCAGCTGTTGCTGCCCGCGCGGTCGCTGCTGGCGCAGGAGTCTTCGGCACTCCCTCCCGTGGACATGGAACTGGACGACGCCATGCTGACCGCGCTGGCGTTGCGGCTGGACCTGATGAATCGCCGGGGGGAGATCGCCGATGCCCGGCGACTGGTCAAGCTGGCCGCCGACGACCTGCGGTCGGTGCTGAACCTGCAGGCGACGCAGGTCCTGGCGACCGACGCGCTGGGCCCGTACGACCTGCGGTTTGACGATGCGCGGACGGAAGTGCGGGTGGCGCTCGACCTGCCGCTCAATCGGCAGCAGCAGCGGAACACCTATCGGGTCGCGCAGATCAACTACCAGGTGGCCCGGCGGGCCGAGATGCAGGCGGAAGACCTGATCAAGCTGGAAGTGCGCGACAATCTGCGAAACCTGGCACTGGCCCGGAACCAGTATCAGATTGGCATCGCGAGTGCCGCGCTGGCGAACGAACGGGTGTCGAGCACGCAACTGGAATTGGCCCTGGGCTTTCCCGGGGTGGCCGCCCGTGACTTCCTGGAAGCTCAAGACGCGTTCCGGCAAGCGGTGAGCGGGGTCGCCGACAACCACCTGGGTTACCTCGTCAACCGCATCCAGTTCTTCCTGTCGCTGGAACTGCTGGAACTGGACGACCGCGGGTTCTGGACCGGCCTGCGGGATGAGAAACTGCAGCCCACGCCCCAGTTCCTGCTCGATCCTGCCGCGGGACTCCCGTATGGCACGCTGCCTCGCTGCCTGTGGTACTCGCACGAGTTGCGGGATCTGTTCCCCGACGAATGACCCCTGGCTGGGCGACGAACTGGTTCACGGCAGCTGCGCCCAGCGTCGGTTGTGGGGAGCGCCTGTTGACCAAGCCATGGGCCACCCAGTGACCGGTCCAGCAGCGACTTGTTCCTGAATGACCGCTGGCGAGCAGATGCTTAAAAAAGGGCGCGCGAGAGGGGCGCGGCGGTTGTTGGCGGACTCTTTTTTTCCCAACCACCTGGGAACGACTCGCGTTAGAGGGCGGGTCCCCGCTGCGGAAATCCTGGGGCGTTAACCACTTGGGCGGGACTGGCCAGCGGCTGTTCCTCTTGACAGATTCCGGCTTGAGGAAGTATCCCAACGCCGTGCCTTGAGGTTGCGCAACCTCCCGCCCGGGAGGATGTTGCGACTGGAGGGCCGCGAATGACGAGTTCCAGGTGAGACCGATTGGACATGAGCGCCCGCCCGGAGGGAACAGCGTCGCGCGGCGATTCTGCGGCAACCCGCAGTCCCCTCGCTGGGACGAACGCTGCTCTCGCCCCTCAGCAAGCTGCTTCCGGGGCGACTTCTGGACCGAACTCGAGACTGAACTCGGCGCCCAACACTGGGACTGCCGAGCCCGAAAACCTCGAGCCCTCGGCGGAGTTCCGCGCCGCACTGGTGGCTCGCTCTTTGGCACCGCTGCAGACTGGCGCACTTCCCCCAGTAGACACCGACAGCGGCAGCGCGAGTGCACCAGGGCCCGCTGCCGCACCGCCTTGGGCGCGACTGACTCCACCCGAGGTGACGCGGTGGCTCGCCGTGGCCACGGGCTTCTGCATTCCCATTGCCACCTCCCCCGCCGAGGTGCTGACTGGCTGCTTCGTAGCGAGCTGGCTGGTCACCGAGCGCCCGTGGCAGCGACTTGGTGGAACTGTTCCCGGGCAAGAGCCAGCGGGTGAGGAATCTGCCGCAGGTATTCAGCGCCGGCCAGCGTCGAGTGGCGGGTCACAGATCGAATGGAGGCGGGTTGGTCGCGCCCTCGGTTGGGGCTCGGGGCTGGCGTTAGCCCTGTTTGCCCTGCTGGCGTTGGGGGTGGGCTGGTCGACCGCCGGCTGGGAACGGGGCGTGCGCTGCCTGCTCAAATACCGCGAACTGCTGTTGCTGCCGTTGTTTGACCAGGTGTTTAAAGAGTCGGCCTGGCGGCGGCGCGGGGCGAACGCCTTCCTCGCCGGCTGCAGCGTGCTGCTGGCGATGTCGTGCGTCGAATGGCTGACCCAACTCGACTTTGGGCTTGAGCGGAACAACCTCCCGACGAATTATGTGGTCACCAAGGACCGCATCATCCATGGCTTGCTGATGTCGTTGCTCACCTACCTCAGTGTGGGGGCTGCCTGGCAGCGGCGGGATCGCTGGAGCTGGCTGCTGCTGGGGCTGGCGGCCTGTGCCGTGTGGAACAATGTGTTCCTGGTGCAGGGACGGACGGGCTTCTTGGCGCTGGGGGCACTGGCGGTCTTGTGGCTGGCCCGGCAAGCGGGTCGCCGGGGGGTCTGGCTGGGCTGCGGGCTGGTGCTGTGCGGAGCCGTGGCCGCCGCGACCCTGTCGCCCATCGTCCGGGCCCGGTTTGACCAGACCGTCGGGCAGTTTCGAGATCAGTTTGGCGAGCAGCGGCAACGCTCGATTGACCCCCGGCTCGAGTTCTATCGCCACACGCTCACCCTGATTGCCCGCCATCCCGTGATGGGGACCGGGACTGGCAGTTTCGAACCCGAGTACCGCGCGCTGGCCCAGCAGCACGGGCTGCCGTCGGTCTCGGAACCGCACAACGAATACCTGCTGCTGACGGTGCAACTGGGGCTGGCGGGGGGGCTGCTGTTTGGGCTGCTGCTGTGGAGCCAGTGGAGGCAGAGTCGTCAATTGCCCGACTGGGAGGCGAGCCTCGTTCAAGGGGCGGTGCTGACGCTGGCGTTGGGCAGCCTCTTCAACTCGCTCATTCTCAGCGTGACCGGGGGACTGTTCTGGTCATACCTGACCGGCCTCGGCGGAGCGGCGCGACACGCGCACGCCGAGCCAAAGACGACCTTGTAAGCAACCATCTCAGCAACCACCGCGCTTTCGAGTGACCACAGCCCTCCTGCGTGACCGCAGTGCACTCGAGAGACCACGCCCCCTTCAGGCCGAGGCCCGCTTTACGCTCTGGCGGCGGATGGCCCGGTGACGCGAAGGTCGCCCGCAGTGTCAGTCGAAGCCCGCGGTTCCGGCAGAGAGTGTCCGCTTGAGGTCGAGAGCTTGCGGCGGCAGCCTGCAGACCCTGGACGAGGTTTCAGCCGGCTGGGGGGTCGAGCAGCACGTCATCCCC
>CAIUHT010000260.1 GCA_903898975.1 uncultured Planctomycetaceae bacterium | reverse complement strand
TTCCCTACGACCAGTTCCTCGCCCAGCAGATCGCCGGAGATGAACTCTTCCCCGAGAATCCGGCCGCCCAGATCGCCACGGGCTACCTGCTGATGTGGCCCGATGAGAGCAACGCCTCGAACGTCCTGCTGGCCCGGCAAGATGCGCTCAATGACCTGACGGGGAACGTGGCCACCGCGTTTCTCGGAATCTCGCTGGCCTGTGCCCAGTGCCACGATCACAAGTTCGATCCGATCCCGCAGCTCGATTTCTTCCGCCTGCAGGCCTTCTTCACCGGGGTCGTCCGCGACGAATCGGCCCCCGTCGCCACGACCGACCAGCTTCGCGACTGGCACGCCCGTCACGACCTCTGGCTGCAGTCCACACTCGCCCCCCGCACCGAACTCCAGCGACTCGAAGCGGAAGCCCGCATCAAGGCCGCCGGGGATCGCCGCATGAAGTTCCCCGCCATCGTGCTCGACGCCATCGACACCCCGCCGGAACTGCGCAATACCCTCCAGCGGCAACTCGCCTTCTGGTGCGAACGCCAGATGGGAATCACCGACGAAGGGATCCTGGCTGCTCTCTCTGCGCCCCAGCGCGATCGCCGCCAGCAGCTCGTGGCCCAGCTCGCCGAGGCCGAAAAAGACCGCCCGCTCCCCCCGGCCCAGGTCCAGGGCATGGTCGCCCGCGAACTCGAGCCCGAGCCCCCCGCCACCCATCGCCTCGCCTCGGGCACTTACAACAAGCCGCTGGAACAGGTCGCGCCTGGGATCCCGTCGTTCATCGCCACCGGCTCGGGCGATCCGCTGCCATTCGCCGCTCCGCACCCGCACTCCTCCGGACGTCGCTCCGCTCTCGCCCGGTGGCTGGTCGACCCCCGCAATCCCCTCGTCCCGCGGGTGCTGGTCAATCGCCTCTGGCAGGGGCACTTCGGACGCGGGCTGGTCGAAAACGCGAACGACCTCGGCAGCCAATCCCCCCCGCCCACCCATCCCGAATTGCTCGACTGGCTCGCCGCCACATTCGTCTCGCCCGCTCACCCCACCGATGGCTCTCCCCCCGGGCTCGCCTTCCGACTGAAAGCCCTGCATCGCCTGCTGGTCACCTCACACGCCTACCGCCAGGCGGGTGTCGAGGGAGTCCCCGCCACCCAGCTCTCGGCGGCACTCGAGTCCGACCCGGGAAATGCTGGCTACTGGCACTTTCCCCGACGCCGTCTCCCGGCTGAGTCGATCCGCGACTCGCTCCTGGCCATCTCGGGGCAGCTCAACCCCACGCTGTTGGGCCCCAGCGTCTGGCCCGAACTTCCCCGCGGGTTCTCAACCCGCGAGGCCTGGAAGGTCTCGACCGCCCCGGCCGATCGCCAGCGTCGCAGCGTCTACATCCACGCCAAGCGCAACCTTCCCTATCCCCTGCTCGAGGCCTTCGACCTGCCCGACATGCATGAGAGCTGTGCGCGCCGCACCCAGACCACCATCGCCCCGCAGGCGCTCATGCTGCTGAATAGTGAAATCGTGCTCGATCTCTCCCGCCACCTGGCCGGTGAAGTACTCTCCGCAAACCCCGATGCCGAGCCGACGCGCCTGGTGGGGGAACTCTACGCCCGCGTTTACGCCCGCGTCCCCACCCCCGATGAGTGGCCCGCCGCTCAAAGTTTCCTCGAACGCCAGGCCCAACTGCTGCAGGCCCGCGCCCAGATGGGTGTCCCCCTGCTGCTCCCGCATCCGCACCCCCGCTTTCTCGACCCGGCCCGCGCCGCCGCCTTTGTCGACCTCTGCCACGCGCTGCTCAACTCCAACGAATTCCTCTTCGTCGATTGAGCCAGCTCTTCCTCACGGCCCACGCGCGCCCGCCCCTCTCATCGGCCACCCGCCGCGCGTGGCCAGCGATTGATGGGCGATCTACTCACCGCAGATCTCCGCCGGCTCCCCTCAGCCCCTGACGCCGGTCGCTCGCGTCTCCCGGGAGCGTTCGCTCGCCCAACCCATGCAGCGTCCAGGCCCCTCCAGCTTTCCAAAGCCGCCAAACTTGAAGTCCCGCCCGTCAGCCCCGCCCGACCCCGGTTCAAATCGCCGCGCTGGGGGCACTGCACAAAACGCGGCAATTCCTGATCGCCGACTGCGTCAATTCCCGCTCTCACCGCCACCCAAAAAATCAATCAAAACAGACATGTGTATACACTTTAACGGCCAACAATGCCGTTAAAACCTGAATCTCCACACCCCAGTTTTCTCAAACTGCCCCATCTCTCTATTCTGCTTATATCCTCAGCGTCTCCATCGTCCGAAGATCAGAGTGAAACTCTGCGTCCTGAATCTCTTCCCAGCGTCGGCCGACCGCGGGATCTCCTCATTCGTTCGCCCCTTCGCGCAGGGCCTCCCCTCATGCTCATCAGCTCTCTCGTCAGCCTGTTCCAACGTGCTCACTTCCGCCAAACCCTGGCTCGCAGGAGTCGACGAGCACCCAAGTTTCGCTCCAGTCTCAATGCGGCTCAGGTCGGCCGCGTGGAAGCGCTTGAAAGCCGGCAACTGCTGACGGTCATCGGCGTGGAACCCCTCGTGTTCGACCCGACCCCCTCCGATGCGGGCAGTGGCGACGAGGTGACCGTCGGAACCATCACCTTCGACCAGTCCGCCACCGAAGTCGCCATCACCTTTGCCATCGACCCGGCCCGTCAGTCCACGTTCGATCTGACCGGAGTCTCGGGCCGCATCAATGACGGACTGGCCGGCAGCGCGGCGGAGCCCAGCCTTCCGAATAACACCCACACCTTCACCCTCATCGTCCCCCTCACTCCGGGCGCGACCCTCACCTCCGTCGATGCCTCCGCCGCCCTCAAGTGCTGTGACCCCAATGTGGTCTCACGCAGCCTGCCCAAGACCGGCACCGTCCAGGGAATGACCCTGCCCGGCCCCCTCAACCTCCCCTCGTATTTCGATTCGTCCCTGACAGCCGGCTTCAAGCCCTCCTCGACCAACGTCGCCGCCAACACGCTCTCCTTCGGTCCCTCCACCTCCTGGCAGACGGGAGATGCCGTTCGCGTGGTCCAGGGCTTCGGCCAGGGATTGGTCCCTGTCGCCACCAACCCCGCCGCTGGGGTGGAAACCCTCGCCTTCGGCCAGCCCCACGGTCTCTCGACAGGCAACCAGGTCTCCGTTGCCGAGACTGTCGGTGGGCTGACAGCCGGAACCACCTATTTCGCCCGCGTCATCAACCCCACCACCATCGCCCTGTACGACTCCACCGCCAATGCCAACGCGGGGGGGGCGACAGGGCTCATCAACCTCACTGGCCCCGTCGCCACCAAGATTCTCGGCACTTCCCCCACCGGCTTCGGGCCGACCCCTCACGTCGCCAAAACCACCACGACCTCCGCCAGCCTGTTTGTCCGCAACCTGGGCGGGGGCAATTACTCGTTCTACACCACGTATCAGGCGGCGCTCGCCGGTGGCTCGTCGGGACTGGTCGACATCACGAACCCCGCCCCCACCAACGGCGAACTGGTGGTCGTCGCCGAGAACGCCGATCTGGGTTTCCTCGGCCAGGTCCCCATCAATCAATCCGCCCAGCCCTCCGCGACCGACACCACCCTCGAGCAGGTGTCGTTCGCCTCCGACCCCAATTTCGCCACCGCGACCCCCGTCCGGGTTTCGGCCACCGGGGGAGGGCTCGCCAGCGGCACCACCTATTTCATCCGTAACCTGGGCTCGGGAAACTACAGCTTCTACGACACTGCCGCCAACGCCACCGCCGGGGGAGCCACCGGTCTCCGCAACCTCACCGCCCCCATCACCGCGACGGTCTTTGCCAATCCCACCACGCTCACCTTCCCCAACAATCACGGATTCACCACGGGCAAGATTGTCCGCACCTCGACAGCGGTCGGTGGGCTGGTGACGGGCACCAACTACTTCGTCCGCGTCATCGATGAGCGGACCATCAGCCTGCACAACAGCCTGGGCGACGCGGTCGCCGGTACCAATCCACGCGTTTTCTCGGCTCCCATCACCTCGGTCATCACCCCGATGTTCGATTCGTGGTGCGCCGACGTCGACCGCACGATCCTCAACAACTTCAATCCCGTCTGCGACATCCTCTCCACGCAGGCCGCCCCGCTCCCTCACACCAGCCTCGACCCGAAAGATGTGTCGCCCGCCGAGAATGGCACCGCCACCCGCAACAGCGGCCTGGTCCCCTCCTCGACCAACACCACCACCGACCAGGTCACCTTCACCACCCCTCATCATCTCGCCACGGGCGAGCCTGTCCGCGTCTCCACCACCAGCAACAACCTGCTCGCCGGCGTCACCTACTACGCCCGCAGCATCAACACCACAACCGTCGCTTTTTACAACACCGCGGCCAATGCCCTCGCTGGCACCACGGTCGGTCGCATTGACCTGACCGCCCCCATCTCCGCCTCCGCCACGGTCTACCGCTCCGAGTGGATTGACCTCGTGGCCAACACCAACTGGACCACGGGCACCAAGGTCCGCTTCACCGCCACGGGAGGAGGCGTCGTCACCGACACGACCTACTTCCTCCGCGCGATCGACGCCAACACCTTCAGTCTCCACACCTCGCGCGCCGACTCCCTCTCCGGGACCTCCCCAATCCCTCTCACCGGTCCCCTCCCCACGGGGATCCAAATGTACGTCTACGAAACCATCGTCGAGCATCCCGAGAATCTCGACGTCATCAACTGGCTCCTCAACCAGTCTTTCCAGACCCAGCTCGCCCCCGGCCAGGCTCTTGCCTCCACCGACATCGCCGCTGAAACCGTCACCTTCACCGCCAGCCACGGCCTGTTCAACGGCTCTCCGATCCGCGTCTCCACCACCGGTGGCGGGCTCACCGCCGGGGTCGATTACTTCGCCCGCGTGGTCAATAACACCACCATCAGTTTCTACGACACTGCCGCCAATGCCTCCGCCGGCGGAGCCACCGGCCTCATCAACCTCACCGCGCCCATCACCGCTGCGGTGCAGTCCCTCTACACCTACGGCGATCTGCAGCACGCGATCTGGCGCATCGTCGACAACCTCGACACCATCTCCTACAACACGCTCCCCTTCAGCCAGGCCCGCGTTGACTCAATCATCGCCCAGGCCGATGCCGCTGTCGGGCTCTACCGCGATTCCGTCGATTTCACCCCCGCCTGCGGCCAAGACCTCATCGTCCTCGCCGAGCCCATCGAACCCGGTGTCGCCGCCGGGGTCAGGGCCCAGTCCCTCTTCACCCAGGTCCCCAATCGCCTCTTTGGCTCCGCCACCGCCCAGGTCGCCGCCGCTGGCCAGATCGC
>CAIUHT010000259.1 GCA_903898975.1 uncultured Planctomycetaceae bacterium | reverse complement strand
GAGCCGTTCATTGACCTGCGGCCTCGCCATGATTTTTTGCAGACGTTGATAAGTTGACTGAACAAATTCGGTCGAAAGCCCTGCTGGACCCATCAGAGCAAACCACGCCTCCACGCTGAATCCGCGCACTCCGGCTTCAGAAATCGTTGGCACCTCTGGCAATCCTGTCGAACGCCGCCCACCCGTCACACCGAGCGCTCGGACTCGGCCCGCAGCGATGTGCGGAGCTGCCGTCGGAATACTCTCGATCATGAAGCTGGCGTGTCCACCAAGAAGGTCATTCATCGCCGGGCCGCCGCCTTTGTAGGGGACAGTCACCCAACTGAGTCCAGCCTGCTTAGCCAGCAAGACGCCAGCCAGATGCTGAGAGGTCCCCGTCGCGCCAAGCGCCCAGGTAAGTTTTCCTGGATTTGCTTTGACATGTGCGATGAAAGACTTGAGGTCAGTGACCGGGATGGAGGGATGGACCACCAAGACCGAGCCAAAGGTTAGAAGCTTTGCAATCGGAGTGAAGTCCTTGATTGGGTCATACGGCACGTTTTCCATCATCCCGGAGTTCGCCACATGGCTCAGTGCGCCCAGCATTAGGGTGTTGCCATCTGGGGCGGCCTTGGCCACCACCTGTGAGCCAATCACGCCACCGGCTCCTGGCCGGTTTTCTGCAACGACAGGGCGCCCCCATTCTTCACCCAACCACTGTGCGAACAGCCGAGACAGGAGATCCGTTGCTCCGCCTGCGGCCGCAGGCACGATGATTCGGGCGTTAGCTCCTTGAGCGAACGCCGCTCCAGTTCCTGCTAAAGCCGTTGTAGCGAGCGCAGCTTGCAGAACATTGCGACGCCGTAAGGTGTACTTGTCTATTGTCATGTTTTGTCTCCTCATGTTTCTCAAATCAATATAGCTGGTATGTCAATCAGGGCGTTATTGGGGAAAACCGGGGGATGAACATCCCGCCACCGATTTCGTCCCACCACAGCCGCACCTGCATTCCAACCCGAACAAGCGACGGCTCGATATCGGTGATATTGGTCACCAGACGAACGCCTGGCAAGTCGGGAAACGTTACGACGCCGACCACATAAGGCAGGCGCTCCTTGACCGCCTCGTGGCTCGCATGGTGAACAACGGTGTAGGTGTAGACCTCGGCCAATCCCTCGGGCTCAGTCCACTTGGTGCGCAGGGATCTGCAAGACGGACACACCGGCCCCGGCGGGTGCCTTGGCTTGCCACAGTCCGCACAGGTCTGGAACAAGAGTTGGCGACGCTCGCATGCCTGCCAAAACTCACGGTCGTCAAAGTTGGGCGTCGGCCCAGGCATGGTGGATGGAAAGTAAGCCATCAGTCCCTCCCGATGATGAGGCCACTGGTCGGCGAGACCCCAAGACCACCCGTGACAAGGCAAAGGCGGGCATCGTCGACCTGAGACGTTGACTGCCCTCGCATCTGCCTGACGCCTTCGATCGCGACATTCATTCCGTGAACGTAGGCCTCGGAGAGTTGGCCCCCGGAGGTATTGATCGGAAGCTTCCCTGTTTTCCAGGCGATGTTCCCGCCAGCCACGAAATCCCCGCTACCGCCAACATCGCAGAACCCGTACTCCTCCAAGGCCATGAGAACCATGCCGGAGAAATGGTCGTAGATCTGTGCGGTGTCGATGTCTTGGGGAGTTACACCTGCCGACGCATAGAGTTCACGCGCGATTCGTCGGCTGTTGGTCGAGTCGTAGTCGGCGTCAGGCATGTT
>CAIUHT010000258.1 GCA_903898975.1 uncultured Planctomycetaceae bacterium | reverse complement strand
GGGCTGGTGTTCCCCCGGGGACTGACCAGTCGTGAAAGTGGTCTGCTGGTGAGCCGTACGAGATGGTCTGGGATGACGCCATTCGAACAACTGGCTGTCGAGTCAACAGGCGGGTGGGCCTGTTACCGCCGGAATTGCGACCCGTTCCTCAAGACTTGAACGGCCGTTTCAAACAGCGCTCCCTCGGTGGCGGAGGTGGTGCTGGCCGGGACATCGGGCTGAACACCGGCTCCCGCCATCGCCCGGCCCGAGGGGGCGTAGAACTGGGCCGTCGTCAAGCGGACAGCCGCCCCCTGGATTCGCAGCGGGAACAGCGTCTGCACCGTCCCTTTCCCGTAGGTTGACTCGCCGATGATGGCGGCTCGGGCATTGTCTTGCAGCGCCGCGGCGACAATCTCACTGGCGCTGGCACTCTGCGAGTCGACCAGGACCACCAGCGGCAACTGGGCGTAGCGAGCGGCGGTCGCCGATTCGGTCAGGTTGTCTTCCGCATTGCGCCCCCGGGTCGCGACGACGGTCCCCTGGGCCAGGAACAGCCGACTCACTTCGATCGCGCTCGACAGCAATCCGCCGGGGTTGCCCCGCAGGTCGAGGATCAACCCGCGCATTCCCTGTTGGCCCAGTTGGTCGAGTGTGCGTTCGATCTCGCCAGCGCTGGCCTGGGCGAACAGTTCCAGTCGCAGGTAGGCGGTCTGCGGATCGATCAGGCGGGCGTCACTGACGGTCCCCGAACCGAGTCGCTGTCGGGGAATCCGCAGTGCGGCGACTGCATTCCCCGCTCGCCAGACCGACAGGGTCACGGTGGTTCCCTCGGGACCGGCAATCAGGGAGGTGGCGGTGGCGAGGTCGAGTCCCCGCAGGCTCCGGCCATCGACGGCGGTCAGGATGTCACCTTGGGCAAGGCCCGCGGCGGCGGCGGGACTGCCGGGCAGCAGTCGCACCACTCGCAGCCCCTGCGCGGTCAATTCAATCTGCACGCCGATGCCCGACTGGGTTCCCTGTGTGGCGGCACTTTGCTCGCGCAGTGACTGGGGGGGCAGGAAGGCCGAGAACTGGTCGAGCGATTCCAGCAGGCCGTACTGGAATTCCAGTGCGACGGCAGCGGGCGGCAAACCGAGCGAGACTTGTGCGGACTGCATGGTCTGTTGCAGCACAGAGAGGGCCTGGGCTTCGGTCTCGACCGCCTGTGGATCGATCGATTGAGCCAGCGCGAGGGAGAATTCACGAGCCTGGGGCAAGGTGCCGGGAAGGTTCAGAGCGCGTTGAAAGTCGGGATTGCGCAGGGCTTCGACCAGGTTGAAGAGGCCGCGACGCACCGTTCGCGCCAGCGGGGGAGGAGACAGATGCCGTTCCCGAGTGAGTTGCAGGGTCTGGGCGTAAAGCTCCAGCGATTCGTTGGGGCTCAGGCTGGCCAGCAGGGCGCGAACGGACGGGTCACGGTACCGCCGCGAGATCAGCTCTTGGGCGGACGGGAGAGTTCCCCGCCACGGTTCCTTCCCGACGGGCTCGGGGGCCAGATCGTCTTGGGTGGGGAAGCCCTCCGGGTCATCCAGCCGGCTGGAGGGCAATCCAGGCTGACGCTGGGGTTGGCCGAATGAATCGAAGGCGGACGCCCGAGGCTGCGACCACGGGTCGCCGCGGTGCGACAGTCCACCGCGTCCCCGCCACGAGGCTCGGGGAGGGGGCCCCTCGGGGGGAGCGGTGGGGTGGTAACCAGCCCGCCGGGGTCCCGCCCGCACCGGTTCCGCGGCGCCAGGGGAAGAGGGCTGGTGATAGGGCGGGAGATTGCCAGAGTAACCCGGCTGGGTGGGGCGGTAGCCCTGGGCGACCAACGACCGGGGAGCCAGCAGGGGCCACAGGCAGGTCAGGCTGGCCAACAAGAGGTGCAGGGCCAGCGGGGAGGCAGAGCGGTTCGAGGCGGAGAGCAGACGAGGCAGCATGACCAACAATCCTTGTTGTGAAGGTGGGCACCCAAACTGGGGAGGAGTGAGATGAGGGGGTTGAGCGGAGGATGAAAGAGCTGTGGCTGGGGGGCTGGGTCAGTGGCTGGGGATCGCGACGGTGCCGGGGAGGTTCGCCCGATGGAGGGTGCGACGGGCGGTCCGTTCCCGGACCAAGCCGGCTAGAGGCGGAGTGGAAGCGACAGGCATGGGGGCGGGGATGACCTCCGCGGCGACTTGAATTTCATGGAACAGTTCGCCTCGGAAGACCCGGACGGACTGCGGAGCGTCGATGCCAATTCGGACGACACCGTTGCGAATGTACAACACCTTGATCAGGACGTTGTCACCGATATGAATCGACTCCAGAGGTTTTCGGGCGAGAACGAGCATTGTCAGGGTCTCCAAAAAGGGGCCACGCAGGAAATCTGGGGGGTTCTGGTCCACTGGGAGGCTTCTGTCATTGCGACAGTTGCTCCCGGTTGATGGATCCTGAGGAGATGCATTCGCCGTGCCAAGCCTCGGTTTTGAGCGATTGAAAACGTTGTAAGTCTCATTGATATAAGTGCCTATGTTTTTCTGTGGGTCGTCGCGGTCGTCCGGGGTGTCCTCCACTTTGTCTCGGGCTGGAAGTTTGTTGTCAGAAAATTGCAGTGGGTGTAGTCGATTCGATTAAAAGGTGTCGCGTTTGAAGCGATTTTGTAAATCAGACAGTTCTGGATTTGAACCTCTTTGGGGTGCGGAAGGGGTGTGGATCGAGATCGTGGGGAATGAAAATCGAGCTGGATTTATGCGGTGTGTTGCGATTTCGAGACGTTTCTTGGTGGATTGGCACGAGGGCTGCATCTCACTCTTTTCACGGTTCGCAAATCGCGACCGTCGGTCCTCGGATGCGAGTGACCGCCCGCCTCGCCAGGCACCTGCTTTTCAATGAGGAGAGACAGATGGCGACTCGATGGATGTGGACGCGTGGGTTGGCCGGCCTGCTGTTGGGAGCTTCGGCCAGCGTGGCTCTCGCCCAAGACAACGGATTCGCCCCGCCCGTGTCCAAGGGCACTTCTCCCCAGGCCAGTCCCGATGCGCCGGCTGGGGAAGTCGACCGCAAGGGCGACTCGGGCTGGGGGGGAAAATCGGCCAGCGCAGGCCCATCGGCGACTGCCGACAAAACAGCGTTCTTCGGTTGGGGCTGTGGCCTCGGTTTCAACTGCGGTCTCGGTTGCGCTCCCTGTCGACCCGCCTGCCGCCCGGTCTATGGTCCCGCCTGCCCGCCGGTTTACGCCCCTCAGCCGTGCTCGTACCCCGCACAGCCTTACGGCTATCCGGTGGGCGGCGGGAACTGCCAGCCCGGTTACGGTGGGTGTCCCCAGCCTGGGGGGTACTACTCGGGCCCGGTCCTGCCCCCCGCGATCAGTCAGCCGATCATCGGAACTCCCGCTCCGGTCGGTTATTACGGGCAGCCGGGCTATTACGGTGGCCAGCCCTATGCTCCTGCCGGGTATGGCTACCAGCAGCCGGGTTACTACGGTCCCGCGGGCTACCCGGTTTACGGGCAGTCGCCCGAGCGGGGCGAGCGGTCTGAGCGACTGGGACGCGACTCGACTCAGGCGCGAACGCGAGCGGTCTCGCGGCTGCGGGCTGATGAATCTGGGAACCCGTTCGCCGACTGAACGGCCAAGTCGGTGAGCGTGGAGCTGGTCGGTCGAAACCCCAGTCCCTCTTCAGGAGGTCACGTTCTCAAGACAGAGTGAATGACTGAATGGCCCGCCCGGACATGTTCCGTGGCGGGCCATTCCCATTCCTGCAGGCACCCCTCGGGGAATGCCTGGGAAGGGGCCTGTCTTGCGGTGGAAATTGCGTTTTACAGCGCGGCTGGGGCATTGCCACTTCTGCAGCCGGTGAGCTTGCGCGGCCTGAAAAACTCGCAGCGGGGAATTGACCAGCCTGCGCCAGGCCTGACGATAGAAGTCGGGCCGCAAGCCGGATCTGCCGGCGTTTCGCAGGAAGCGATGCGGGCCTGCAGGACGCACGGGGGGATGGAGTGACGGAGCGGCCGACGAGTCGGGGATCGGTACCCCCCGTTGCGATTTGACTGGCCGATGTTTCCCGCCGAATCGCCTGGCCGGGGCCGTGCGGCTCCGAGCCCTCATGCGTCTCGCGCTGCGGGGGCAAGGTGCCCGTGGTGGGGATTCCCGCCCGCAGGCCGGTTTTCCGAGTCACCGCGCGACCTGTGGGGGCTGTTGAGCGTGGACTCTTCTTGAAAGGTGAGGTGTTGCATGTACGACCGCATTTTGTTGGCCACCGATTTCAGTGATTGCTCGCAGGCGGCGCGCCAGCAGGCGTGTGCGTTGGCGGAGCGATTTGGTGGCGAATTGCACCTGGTGCATGTCCTGCCCGATCCGCTGCTGCTGGCTCCCGAACCAGGGTTCGCCTTGCCGGTCCCCTCGGAATACCTGCTGCAACTCGAAGCCGATGCCCGACGGGCCCTCGATGGAGTGGTCACGCGAGAGTGGGCGTCCGGACGCATTGTCGTCCGGCAGATTCGACACGGGAACCCGGCGAACGAGATTGTGCGGTACGCCGATGAGCAGCGGATCAACCTGATCGTGGTCGGCACGCATGGTCGCGGGGCGCTGGGACATCTGCTCATGGGCAGTATCGCCGAACGCGTGGTGCGATTGGCAGGCTGCCCGGTGCTGACGGTTGGGCAGAAAGCGGCCGCAGCCATCGGGGTACCCAGTGTGGTGGCCGCGAAAAGTGAGACCGCGACCGCGGCAGCCGCCCCAGCACCCCCCGTCGCCAAAGCCGCCACCGTCGACCCGGTCGCCCCGGCCCCCTGTGGTCCCGCGCCCTGTGGCCCAACCCCCTGCGGCTCGGCTGCTGGAAGTCAGGGGAACGGCAGCGAGGTTGCGGTCATTCCGCCTGTGGGAAGCCAGCTCTCGGGAGGCCAGGCGGCAGCGGCTGGTGCCGCAGGGGGGGCGACTCCCGGGACGCGTGCGACCGAGACGGCCAAACCGGCCGAGCGGGAGCGGAAGGCGGTCAAGGCCGGCAAGTAACGCCGGCAGCGTCTGCGAAACGAGAGGGGGGGCGGGGGAGCAGGTCGCCGCGCTGCGGCCTGTTGCCCCGTCAGGCGATCTGCGACAATGTTGAGGAGACGAGCAGAGTTGAGTCTGCCTGGTTTAGAGATTGGTCTCTGAGCCGGGAGCGGGCCAGCCTGGACTCGCAGGTCTCCCTCCCGATGTTCTTGCATTTCGCAGCGATTTCGCCCTGATGAGTGACATCGTCCTGGCCACGCTGAACGCGAAATACGCCCACGCTTCATTCGGGCTGCGTTATCTGCTGGCGAATCTGGCGGAACTGCGCCCCCGGGCTGAGATGCTCGAATTCGACATCAGCCAGCGAACGGTCGATCTGCTGGAGGCCTTGCTGGCCCGACAGCCGCGGATCCTGGGGCTGGGGGTCTACATCTGGAATGTCGAGCCAATGACGCGGCTGGTCGCCGATTTAAAGCGGCTGGCCCCTGAGATCTGCGTGGTGTTGGGCGGGCCCGAGGTCAGCCACGAGTGGGAGGGGATGGAGATTGTCGCCCTCGCCGATCACGTCATCACCGGTGAGGGGGATCTCGCATTTCGAGATCTGTGTCGGCAGTTGCTGGCCAATCCCGCCATGGGCGAGACGCCGGGAGAGGGGGCTGACGGACCGGTTGTCGCGGATGGACCCTTGGAGTCGCGACTGCCCGTCGTGCAGTCCGCTGGACTACCGGCCCGGCCTCCCAAGCTGATCGCGGCGACGTTGCCCCAGTTCGAGCAGTTGGTCCTTCCGTACGATCTCTACACCGAGACCGATCTGGCCCAGCGCGTCGTGTATGTGGAAGCCTCGCGGGGTTGTCCCTATGAGTGCGAGTTCTGCCTGTCGGCCCTTGAGATTCCCGTGAGGCAGGCGCCGCTGGAGTCGTTTCTGGCGGCGCTCGACTCTCTGAAGGAAAGGGAAACGAGGCTTAGGGGAAAAGCGGCGCGACGGGCCGGCGCGCGCAAACTCCCTCCCCTCGCGACGGAGCGGCAATCTTAAACACGGTACAGCTTCCCGACCGATCCACGAGGCGAGG
>CAIUHT010000257.1 GCA_903898975.1 uncultured Planctomycetaceae bacterium | reverse complement strand
TGGCCGCATCCTCAAAGCCCGATCCCGCGGCCCAGAGGATTCCCCGCGCCACGAGCGAGTGAAATCCGGGCTGTGAAAATGTCCGTTGGTCGTGTCCCCAGGCGGTGTAGAAGACCCGCCCCTTGCCCTCGGTGCGGACCCAGGTGTAGGGCTCGGCTCGCTCGCCATCGACCCGGCGTTCGAGCACGATGCGGTCTTTGTCGTTGTGCTTGTGGTGCACGTACGACTCATCGACGCTTTCGAAGCCGTTGAAGCCCTGCATGATTGGATGCGTCGGCTCGTCGATGCGGGTGCGGAACAGTTCGAAACCGTGCCGCTGGAACTGCCCACCCACCAGTTCGATGTACCGGGGCGAGTTGAGGAAGCAGTAGGTGGCACAGTGCAGGGCGATGAGCCCGCGGCCCCCCTCGACATAGTCGAGCAGCGCCTGCTCTTGAGCGGGGGAGATCTCGCCGATGTTGGCGTAGATCATCAGTCCGTCGAAGCGGGCAAGGGTCGCGGTGTCGAGCACCTTGACGTCATCGGTGTACTGGATTTCGATCCCGCGCTCGCGCAGGACGGGGACCAGTTGCGCGGCACGTTCGGCCGGGCGATGATGCCCACTGTCGCCCAGGAACAGCACCTTGACCGCAGGTTCGGCGGCGTGCAGCGGAACCGAACCCGCTCCCAGCATGCCGCACACGGCGACGAGCACCAGCCCGAACATCCGCCGCCAACTGGAACCTGACTGCTGACCGTCACGCATGAGGCTTACCTGAGAGTCTGAAGTGGGGCCGGGCCTGCCGCACCGGCCGAAGCTGCTTGAAAGAGTGGGTAGTCCACCGGGGCGGGGGATGACCCAGCCCCGGTGAAATGCCCTTGCGACGCGCGGGGCCACGGGCGGTATGGGCCCGTGGGTCGCCGGGTCGGGTTCTACGCCAGGGTGAAGTCAGGGAGCTTCACAATCTCGCCCCCCTTCAACGCCGACTGGTGGGCACAGATGCCCACGCAGGTCCAGTTCGCCGACAGCGGGGCGTTCGGCCACGGATCGCGGTCGCTGATGAGCGAACTGACAAACTCGTGCACGAGGTGCGGATGCGAACCGCCATGCCCGCCCCCCTGGATGAACGAGAGGTGCTCGGCATCCTGAATGGAGCGGGTGAACTTGCGGATCGGCTCGGGCAGCTTGTGAGCGTAGTCGGGCACCTCGACCTTGCTGGGGATCTCGTGCTCGGGCTTCTTCGCCGTGTGCAGCACGTGCGGTTCCCCCTCGACCAGCGACCACTCGAAGCTCTGCTTCGTCCCGTACACATCGACGCTCTCGCGATACTGGCGGGCGACGTCGTACAGAAACCGCCAGATGTGGGCGGTCACATCGGAATCCTTGATCTTGATGTGACAGCTTTCGACGGCGAACTTGTTGCCCGACTTCTTCTGGATGTCTTCGCGGACCGTCCCCGAGCCGAAGCAGCTGACGTACTCGGCCCGCTTGTTCATCAGCCCCAGGACCGGGCTGACCACGTGCGTGGCGTAGTGCATGGGAATCATCCGCTCCCAGTAGTCGGGCCAGCCATCCATGTCTTGCGGGTGCGAGGCCGCCAGGTGCTGGATCTTGCCCAGCTCGCCCTTCTGGTACAGCTCCTGGATGAACAGGAACTCGCGGCTGTAGACCACCGTTTCGGCCATCATGTAGCGGAGGCCGGTCTTCTTGACCGTCTCGCAGATTTTCTGGCAGTCTTCGATGGTGGTCGCCATGGGGACGGTGCACATGACGTGCTTGCCCGCCTCGAGGGCGGCAATCGACATCCAGGCGTGATCGGGAATGGGCGAGTTGATGTGCACGAAGTCGACCGACTTGTCTTTCAACACGTCTTCGAACTTCGTGTAGCGGGCGGCGATCCCCAGCTGGTCCCCCAGCTTGTTCATCTTCTCGGCATTCCGCTGGCAGATCGCCACGACGTTGGCCTGAGGATGAGCTTGGTAAATCGGGATGAACTCGGCCCCGAAGCCCAGACCGACCATCGCCACGTTGACCTGACTCTTGCCCATGAAACGCTCCTCGATGCAAGCGGGACCCCCAACAGTCCCCGACACGGAACCAGTGAAACGGTGCCTTGAATATCGTCTTCCAACGCGGAATTTGCAACATTCGCCCCCACTCGCGAAGGCGGGCCCACCCCGATGAGTGGTGCTGTTTTGTCGCCCAAACCATTACGATAACGGTCGGTTAAGAAGTGGGTGCGGCACGGGTCGCGGCCCCCGCAGGCAGACCGCTTCCCCAGGACAGTGTCGCCTCGCTGGACGCACGCTGCCCTGCCCTGCGAACCGCCGCGGGGCGACAGCCTGTGCGCACGAACCTCCTCTCGCCCAGTCTTGCTGCACCCCCCGCAGCCCGGCCAGCTCCCGACTCGACCACTCGCTGCCACCAGAGCTCCCCTTACCGGTCCTGTTGCCCGAACGCCATGTCCGCCCTCCCTGCACTCCCCCTCCTGGCCCGGTTCCTGTCGCTGCGGATTCCCATGGCAGCCGCGCTGGCCGGGCTCTGCCTTGGTGGAAGCGGCGCCCGCGGCGAATCTCCCGTGGCCGAGCGGGTCTATCAGCGGGCGGTGGTCGCCGCCGATCATCCCGCCGCCAGCGAGGTGGGCTTGGCCCTGTTGAAACAGGGCGGGAACGTGGTCGATGCCGCGGTCGGGACCGCCTTCGCGCTGGGAGTTGTGCGCCCCGCGAGTTCGGGCCTCGGCGGAGGAGGCTTCCTGCTCTACTGGAACGCCCGCGACCAGACCCTTGCGGTCTACGACTATCGAGAGCGGGCCCCCGCCGCCGCCCGGGCCGATCAATACGCCTCCAGCACCGCGGCAACGACCCCACCCGCAGAGTCCGCCGACCGGTCCAGCGTGTACGGCGGACTGGCGGTGGCAGTTCCCGGCCAGGTCGCCGGGCTGTGCCAGGTGCTCTCCGACCATGGACGACTCAATCTGCGGACTGTGCTCGCCCCGGTGCAGGCGCTGGTCCGCGACGGGGTTCCCATCGACGAGCATGACCGCGAAGTGCAGGCCGAGACGCTCGCCGACTTCGCCGCCCATCCGGGCTTTCGCGAGCGGTTCGCTCCCCTCTGGAAGCGGTATCTCAACGCGGGTGAACCGTGGCCGCGCGAGGCCCGCTTTCACTCGCCACTCGGCGAGGTGCTGGAACAGATCGCCGCGCGGGGGCCGGGCGGTTTTCATGCGGGGCCGGTGGCTGAGGCGATTGTCGCCGAAGTGACCCGGCAGGGTGGAAACCTGTCGCTGGCCGACCTCGCCAGCCAGAAACCGGTGCGGCGAACCGCTCTCAGCCGCAGCCTGGGAACCGGGACACTCTTCACCATGCCCCCACCGTCGAGTGGCGGCGTGGCGTTGATCGAGACGCTCAACATTCTCGCTGCGGCGGAACCGAAGTTCCCCGCCCCACTCACGCGACAATCACCTGGCTGGCTGCACCTGCTGGGCGAGTCGCTGCAGCACGCGTTCGCCGACCGGGCCGAGTACTTGGGGGACACCGACTTTGTCCAGGTGCCGCTGGCCCGGCTGCTCTCGCCCCGCTATGCGGCAGCATTGGCCGAGCGGGTCGATCCGGCACGAACGGGCCCTGCCGAGGCCTATGGTCGGTTCCAGCTTCCCGACGATGCGGGGACAACACACTTTTCGATCATCGACGCCGAGGGGAACGCGGTCGCCTGCACCGAGACCATCAACACCGCCTTCGGCAGTTTTGTGGTGGAGCCGAAGTATGGGATTGTGTTGAACAACGAGATGGACGACTTCACCGCGCGACCCGGGGAGCCCAATGCGTTTGGACTGCTGCAAAGCAGGCACAATGGAGTCGCCCCGGGGAAGAAACCCCTGTCGAGCATGACGCCAACGATTGTGGTGCGGGACGGGCGGGCGGAGTTCGTGGTGGGGGCGTCGGGGGGGCCGCGGATCATTACGGCGACCCTGCAGGTGCTGCTGAACATGCAGCGATTTGGGCTGACCCCGCAGACGGCGATCGAGGCTCCCCGGGTGCATCATCAGTGGATGCCGCACCGGCTGGAACTGGAGCCAGGCTTTCCCGGGGAGGTCGCGGAGGAACTGGAACGCCGCGGGCACGCGGTGAACCGCCGGGGGGAGAGTGGCGTGGTGCAGGCGACGGCACGGGGACCGGATGGCCTGCGGGGGGGCAGCGATCCACGCAAGCACGGACGCCCCGCTGGGCATTGATCAAGGTTCTTGCTGCCGACCGCGTGCGATTGGGTCGGCGGCCCGATGACACCCTCCGAGCTGGGCTCTTCTCGATCTGAAATCTTCTCGCCCTGAAATCTCTTCGGCCCGAGGCCTTGGCGACCGGGACCTCCCGATCCGGCCTGGGGCATGGCAGGGGGTCAGCCCGCTGGGAACGCTGATCGCCGGCTTTCAGGGACTCTGATTTCTTGAACACGGCTCGCACAGGATCCCGACGAAACACCTCAAATCGACGAACTCGCCCGTTTCCCGATGACTCCCAGCGGACGCGCTCCCGCTCCGTGCCTACAATTGCCCTATACGGACGCGAATCCCCCTTTTTCCCTGCCACCCCCTGAGTTCCGCGATGCCCTCCCTTCCGCAAACCGTCGGCGAACTGCGTGCCAGCGGCTGGCAAAGCCGCCCCGTCAAAGCTGAGATGCGGCAGAATCTGCTGAAGAAACTGCGGGCCAAGGAGCGGCTCTTTTCCGGCATCGTGGGGTACGAAGAAACCGTGCTGCCCCAAGTGGTCAACGGGCTGCTCTCGCTCCACGACATGCTGTTCCTCGGGCTGCGGGGACAAGGGAAAACCCGCATGCTCCGGCAACTGGTCGAACTGCTCGACGAACAGATGCCCATCGTCGCGGGCTCGGAACTGCGGGACGACCCGTTCCACCCGATTTCTCATTACGGTCGCGAACAACTGGCCAAGCACGGCGACCACTGCCCGCTGGAATGGATTCCCCGCGAGCAGCGGTACCACGAAAAACTGGCGACTCCCGACGTGACGATCGCCGATCTGATCGGTGAGATCGACCTCATCAAGCATGCCGGCGGCAAGACCCTGGCGAGCGAAGAGGTGCTGCACTTCGGGCTGATTCCCCGCAGCCATCGCGGTATCTTCTGCATGAACGAGCTGCCCGACCTCGCTCCGAAAATCCAGGTGGGGTTGTTCAACGTCCTGGAAGAACGGGACGTTCAGATTCGCGGTTTCCCCATTCGTCTCGACCTCGACCTGATGCTGGTCTTCAGCGCAAACCCCGAGGACTACACGAATCGCGGACGGATTGTGACGCCGCTGAAAGA
>CAIUHT010000256.1 GCA_903898975.1 uncultured Planctomycetaceae bacterium | reverse complement strand
TTCTTGCCGAGGAATTCGGCAAACAGAGGACTGGCGAGAGCAGAAAACCCTCCAGAATCAAACGGGATTGTCACTAGTGTCGCGAAAGCTGTCAAACAACGACTACTGGGAAACCGGTATCGCCCATGCGTCAGCGGGATCGCCTGACCAGTCGGTTCATCGGCCAGAATCGAGCCCTTTGACGTATTCCCTGCAAAAAAACCAGCAAGGCCGCCGACTGGTCAGGTTTTGACCAGCTGTTGGTGTGATCAACACACTGGACAGGGACTTCAGAGCTCAGAATATCCCGTCTCAAGGCCTCGGCCGGATTCCGACCAATCTCGATCGGCGATTTTACCGGGAACTCTGCCGGATTCAGGCCGGGCTCTCCCCCGTTGAACGTTGCCGCCAGTGTCCGACGTTGTGAATGGCCCGCTGCCTGGCCGGGCCCCGCAGTTCCGCGAGACACCCCAACTGTGTCAGCGGGACCCTCGCGTTCGCCGTCCCTCACGCGCGCTTCCCAGCGGGAGCCCCGGGGCGACAGCGGCCCGGCCGATGGAAGCGATTTTCGTCGCGGGAACTGTTAACCTTCCGGCACGAAAACCGGAATCACCCGCTCGCGGGCAGAGTTCCGCCCATCGCCCAGCCCACCTGCTGCCCCGCACCCCGCTGTCTGCATTGATTCGCCATGCCTGAACCGCTCACCGAACCACTCCGCGTGCTGGCTGTGGGTGCTCATCCCGACGATGTCGAGATTGCCTGTGGCGGGACCCTCGCCGCACTCGCGCAGCGCGGCGTGCGGGTCGGCATCTGCGACCTGACCGACGGTGAGCCGACGCCAGGCAGCCCGGGCCCCGAGGTCCGCCTGCAGGAGGCGGCCGAGGCGGCGCAGATTTTGGGGGTCGCCGTCCGCGAGACACTCGACCTGCCGAACCGCCGGCTGTTCGACTGCCACGAGGCCCGACTGGCACTGGCCAAGGTCATTCGACGGCACCGCCCCGACATCGTCCTCGGCCTCGCCAGCAAGACCCCGCTCGCTTCGCCCGATCATCAGCAGGCGGTGCAACTGACAGACGCCGCGGTGTTTTACGCCCGCCTCACCAAGTGGGATGAGCAGTTTGACGGGTTACCCGTCCACACGGTTCGCCGCCAGGTCTGGTACCACCTTGGGTTCGCGTCGCTCGAGCTCCCTCCCTCGGCCGGCCACTTCGTCAGCGACATCTCGGAAACGTTCGAGACCAAACTGCGGGCCATCCGGGCTTATCGTACGCAGTTCCCCCCCGCCAAAGACCGGCTGTTCCGCACGCTCGAAGCCCAGAATCGTTATTTCGGGGGGAGTGCCGGGTTTGAGTTCGGCGAGGTCTTTTTCGCCGCCCACACCCTGGGGACCCGCGATTTCGTCTCGCAGGTGTGCCCGTGAGCGTCCCGCTGCAATGGGCCCGGCATATCCGACCGACTCCCCTTGCCAACGCACGGAGTGCCGCGTTCGTGCGCGGCTTGGGTGCGATGGCATGCGGCCCCCTGCGGGGGGGCCAGCCGTGACGGAATTGAGTCTGCGGGTGGCCGCCGTCAGCGTGGTGGGCAACGTGCGAACGAACAATGAGGACCGTTGCCACGTCGATCCGCAGCACCGCTTTTTTCTGGTTGCCGACGGCATGGGGGGGCAGGCGGCGGGCGAAGAGGCCAGCAGCCTGGCAGTGGAAGTGGTGTCGCGCCGCCTGGCGCAGGCGATTGATTTCCAGGGGACGCCACCCCTAGAGGTGGCCCGGGCGATCGATCGAGCCGTGGCCGAGGCCAACACCGAAATCATGGCCCAGGGAGCGCTGCGACCCGGGCAACACAACATGGGCACCACGCTCGCCGTGCTGGTGCGGGTGGGGCGGCGGGCCTATGCGGCGGGGGTGGGCGACAGTCCCATCATTCTCCGTCGCGGGGCCACTCACGAGCGCCTCACCAAAGACCACTCGATGGCGCAGGCGCTGCTCGATGCGGGCACCATCACCGCCGAGGAATTTCCCCGCAATCGGTTCCGCAACGTCCTGTACCGCTACCTCGGCACCAAGGAGGGGGGACTGGGGACCAAGCCGCGCGAGGTGATCCTCAAGCCGGGTGATCGATTCGCCCTCTTCTCAGACGGGGCCACCGATGGGCAGGGAGAGCCGCGGGTGGTCGAGCTGCTCGGCCAGGGGGACGATCCGCACGAGGTGGCCCAGCGGATTGTGGATGGCGCGTTGCTGGCGGGCTCGCGCGACAACGTGACCTGCGTGGTGGTTTTCGTCGAGCAGGGGACGCAGGTCGCCAGCAGCACTCGCGCTGGGCAGGAAAGGGCTATTGCCGATCGGCACGGCGTAAGATAGAGTTTTCATGAGGAATCCGTGTGGTTCGGCCTCCAGGAGGAGCCCCCCCCACACGGGTCGCACGCCAGCCCGGATTCGACGCGAGACCCCCATGACGTTCCGCACTCCGACCAAGGCCAGTTCCGTTCTCGGCCTGACGGCCATGCTGCTGCTGGCGACCACCCTGGTGGCCCAGCAACTGGGGACTCTCGGGAACGCCGAGTCGAGCCAGGTGCCCAAGGCGGTCTGCGAGATGATCGAGGCCCAGCACATCCTGCAGCTCAAGGTCGACGACAAGGTCTCCGAGCGGCTCGTCGCCGAGTTCGTCAAGCTGCTCGACTCGAACAAGCTCTACTTCCTGCAGGAAGACATCAACGAGTTCGAACAGAGCCGGACGCAGTTGGATGACCTGCTCAAGCAGGGAAACGTCAAATTCGCGACCGAGGTCTACCGGCGATTCCTGGATCGCCTCAAGCAGCGGATGGACAAGGTCAACGAACTGATCGACCAGGAGCACGACTTCACCGTCGACGAGTCGATGGCGACCGACGGCAAAGATCAGCCCTACGCCCAGACCGCCGCCGAACTCGATGAACGCTGGCGCAAGCGGGTCAAGTTCGATCTCCTGTCGCTCAAGCTCGAAAAGAAGACCAACAAAGACAAGTCGGGCACCAAGGCCCCGGCCACTGACGCTCCGTTCGACATCAACGAAGCCCGGACCCGGCTGCATAAGCGGTACAAGACCCTCTACGACAACTATCGCTCGACCGAGGCCGAAGAGGTCGCCGAGTGGTACCTCACCAGCCTCTGCACCACCTTCGATCCGCACACCAGCTACATGTCGCCCCGGACCCTCCGGGAGTTCGACATCTCGATGAAGCTGAAGCTGGAAGGAATTGGCGCGGCCCTCAAGATGGAAGACGGAACCACCGTGGTCACGTCGATTGTCCCCGGCGGAGCCGCCTCGCAGGATGGCCGCCTGAAGGTCAACGACAAGATCCTCGGCGTGGCGAATGGCAATGCCGATTTCGTTGACACGGTCGAAATGAAGCTGACCAAGGTGGTCGACATGATCCGCGGCAAGGCGGGCACCGTGGTCCGCCTCAAGGTCCAGGCCGCTGAAGATGGCCAGGTCAAGGTCTACGACATCACCCGCGCCCAGGTCGAACTGAAGCAGCAGGAAGTGCGGGGCGAGATCATCGACGTGTCGAAGCGTCTGCCCGGGGCTCGCGGCAAGATCGGGGTGATTCGGATCCCCTCGTTCTATCGCGATTTCGCCGGGGCCGACAACAACGACGCGAACTTCGCCAGCACCGCCCGCGACGTGCAGCGGGAGCTGGCCAAGTTCCGCTCCGCCGGTGGTGTGGATGCGATCCTTGTTGATCTCCGCTTCAACGGTGGCGGGGCGCTGACCGAGGCGATCGACGTCTCGGGTCTGTTCGTCAACGCCGGCCCGGTCGTGCAGGTCAAGACGCAGGCGGGCAAGCCCAAGGTGCTCAGCTACGGCGAAAACGACGGCGATGTGAAAACCCCGCTGGTGGTGGTGGTCAATCGGCTCTCCGCCTCGGCCTCCGAGATTTTCGCCGGGGTCGTGAAAGACTACGGTCGCGGGCTGATCGTGGGTGACACCCAGACGCACGGCAAGGGGACGGTGCAGAGCGTGATGCCGGTGGGTCGCAATGTGCTGCCGGTCTTCAAGGGCCCGCAACTGGGGGCGGTCAAGCTGACGATTCAGCAGTTCTACCGGGTCAACGGTGAGAGTACCCAGCTGAAGGGGGTTCCCAGCGACCTGGTCCTTCCCTCGCTGTTCGACCACATGGAACTGGGCGAAGAGTCGCTTGACAACCCGATGCCGTTCGCCAAGATCGCCGAGACTCCGCACAACCAGTTCAGCATGGTGGGTGATGACCTGGTGAGCTCGCTGCGGGCATCGAGCCAGCAGCGGGTGGAAGCCGACGGAGAGTTCCAGCGGCTCAACTCGGACATCGAGAAGTACAACACCCGCAAGCTGCGGAAGGCGGTCACGCTGAATGAAGAGCAGCTGCGGAAAGAGCGGATCGAAGAAGAGCAGAAGAACCGCGAGAAGGCCGAAGCGGCGGAAGAGGGAACCGACGAACCGCTGTTCGCCGACAACTACTACAACAAGGAGCTGTTGTCGATCACTCTCGACTACGTGGATCGCCTGCGGGACAAGACGGCTCGCGAGATCAAGCGGCAGCATGAGATCAAGATTCGAGACAAAGAGATCGAGCGCTTGCGGGCTATTCTGCGCTCGGAGCGAAAGTACACCAAAAAGCTGAAGCGGAATGCTGCGGCCCGAAAAAAGGCAGAGCGGATAGAAGAGATTGAAGGCCTGCGGCGCCTGAAGCCGGTGGGCGCGTTCTCCAGGGAGGCCGTGCTTCTGGCCATAGAACGCTATGCTCT
>CAIUHT010000255.1 GCA_903898975.1 uncultured Planctomycetaceae bacterium | reverse complement strand
GGGTGGCTGGTGCTGGCGCTGCTGTCGCTGGGGACGGGGGCTGCCCGGGGGGATGAGCCCGCGCTGGAGTTCAACCGCGATATTCGGCCGATTCTCTCGGAGAACTGTTTCGCCTGCCATGGGCCGGATGCCCGCAAGCGGCAGGCGGGATTGCGGCTCGATGTCGAAGCCGAGGCGGCGAAGGCGCTGGAATCGGGCACGCGGGCGATTGTCGCCGGGCATCCCGAACAGAGCGAGCTGATTGAACGGCTGGTGAGCGCGGACCCGAGCGAGGTGATGCCCCCGCCAGAGACGGGGAAGAAGCTGACGCCCGAGCAGATCGCGCTGCTGAAGCGGTGGATCGCCGAGGGGGCGAAGTGGCAGGGGCATTGGGCGTTTTTGCCAATTCGTCGTCCGGCGCCGCCGTTCGTTCCGGTCGACCCGGCCTTTGTGAAGGGGCCGATCGATGCGTTCCTCGCGAAGGGACTGGCGGCGCAGAAGCTGGAGCACGCTCCCCTGGCCGACCGGGTGACCCTGCTGCGGCGGGCTCACTTCGACCTGACGGGGCTGCCCCCCACGCCAGAAGAGGCGAATCGGTTTTTGTCGGACGAGGCTCCGGACGCGTTCGAGCGGCTGGTCGACCGGCTGCTCGATTCGCCGCACTATGGCGAGCGGATGGCGATGCTGTGGCTCGACCTGGTGCGTTACGCCGACACGGTGGGGTACCACGGCGATCAGCCGATGGCGGTGTCGCCGTTCCGCGATTACGTGATTGACAGCTTCAACGCGAACAAGCCGTTCGACCAGTTCACGCTGGAACAACTGGGAGGCGACCTGCTGCCGAACCCGACCCGCGAGCAGAAGATTGCGGCGGGGTACAACCGGCTGGGGATGATGAGTGCCGAGGGGGGGGTGCAGGACCGGGAGTACCTTGCGAAGTACATCGCTGAGCGGGTGCGGAACGTGAGTGGGGCGTGGCTGGGAGTGACGCTGGGTTGCAGCGAATGCCATGACCACAAGTTCGACCCGTTCAGCACGCGAGAGTTCTACCAGATGGAGGCGTTTTTCGCCGACATCCAGGAGCGGGGACTCTACAGCGGCTCAAACGACAGTGGGGCGTGGGGCCCGTCGATGCTGGTCCCCGCGCCGGACGAAGAGGCCCAGCAGCAGGGGCTGGAGAAGCGAATCGCCGAGTTGCGGGCGCGCCTGGACCAGCCGACGCCCGAACTGGAGCAAGAGCAGCGGCAATGGGAAGCCGAAGCGGTCGCCGAGGGGAAGTGGCAACCCCTGCCTTTGCTGACAGCGACAGCCGAAAAGGGGACACAGCTGCGGGTGCTGGAGGATCGCTCGGTGCTGGCGGGGGGCGAGACCCCGGCGACCGACACGTACACAGTGGAGGCTCAGTTGCCGCTGGCGGGGATCACGGGCCTGCGGCTGGAGGTGTTGCCGCATGAGTCGCTGCCACAGCGGGGTCCGGGTCGGGCGGGCAACGGGAACTTCGTGCTGACCGAACTGGAGGCGTTCGTGGTGGCCGAAGGGGCCGAGCCCGTGCCGGTGGCGCTGCAGAACGGAACCGCGACGATCGAGCAGAAATCTTCGGCCGAGAAGCATCCCGACAAGGCGTGGTCGGCGGCGAGCGTGATCGATGGGGACAAGCGGGGAGCGGAGTGGGGCTGGGCGATCCTGGACGAAGCGGGGACCGCACACAACGTGGCGTTCGAAACGGTGAACGCCGTCGACCTGCCCGCGAATGCCCGGCTGCGAATTGTGCTGAAGCAACTGCATCCGAACCCGGGGCATGTGCTGGGGCGATTCCGACTGTGGGCGACGACAGCCGCGCGGCCGGTGCGGGCTCCGGGTGCGGGGGTGCCGCGAAAGATCCGCGAGTTGCTGGCGGTGGCTCCGGGCGAGCGGAACGACGGGCAGAAGGGGGAATTGGCCGCGCATTACCGATCGCTGGCCCCGAGCCTGAAGCCGGTGCGGGATGAACTGGCGGGGGTGCAGCAGCAGCTGGACCAGTTGACGAAGCGGATTCGCAAGACACTGGTGACGGTGGCGGTGGCACCGCGGATGGTGCGGGTGTTGAACCGCGGCAACTGGATGGATGACACGGGCGAGGTGGTCGAGCCGGGGGTGCCCCGCGCGTTGGGTGCGGCCCCCTCGGGAGAGGGGCGACTGAACCGGCTGGACCTGGCGAAGTGGGTGGTGTCACCCGAGAACCCACTGACGGCGCGCGTGTTTGTGAACCGGTTGTGGAAGCAGTTCTTTGGGGCCGGGTTGAGCCGCAAGCTGGACGACTTTGGTGCCCAGGGGGAACCGCCGAGCCATCCGGAACTGCTGGACCACCTGGCCGGGCGATTTATCGACTCGGGCT
>CAIUHT010000254.1 GCA_903898975.1 uncultured Planctomycetaceae bacterium | reverse complement strand
TCCTGGCCTGCCTCGCCTGCCTGCTGGCGACCGCCGCCCATCTGGCCCCCATTCACGCCGCCGACCCTCCCCTGGTCGGGCACTGGCCCCTCGCCGGCGACCTGAAGGACCATTCGGGAGGAGGCCACGACGCCGAAAACCATGGCGTCACCCTGAGCACGCCCGGACGCCGGGGACAACCCGACACCGCCGCCTCGTTTGATGGCCGCGGTGCCTGGCTGAAGCTTCCCCGCCCCGCCGGGGTCGCCTCGGGAACCGCTGACTTCACCTTCGCGGCGTGGATCAACCCCGACAGTTCGCGGAGCGATCTCCCCGGCTCGATTGCCAACAGCTTTGACTTCGACAAGCGCCAGGGCTGGTTGCTGGGGGTCGCCAGCCATCCCGGAGTCACCAGCAGCCAGGCCAACGATCGCCAACTCGAATTCAGCGTCGACGCCAATCGAGACGACGCCCACTGGATCGATCATGGACGCCCGGGGAACGCGCTGCTCATCTTCAGCATGTGCTCGCATGCGGGCGAACTCTACGTGGGAACCTGCGAGTCGGGAGCCGAGGGGGTTGGTCACGTCTTCCGCTGGCGCGAAGGCCAGGCCTGGGAAGACTGCGGCACTCCCGATCGCTGCAATTCGGTCTCGGCCCTCGCCACCTACGAGGGCGAACTGTACGCCGGAACTTCAAAATACCGGCTCGCGGGCTCGTCGCTCCCCGAGTCGGAAAACCCCCACCTGGGTGGCAAGATCTATCGCTATGGTGGCGGCAAAAAGTGGACGCTGGTCGGTGAGATGCCCGACCGGCAGGCGGTCGGCGGCCTGGTGGTCTTTCAGAACAAGCTCTACGCCTCGTCGCTCTACAAGCCCGCCGGGTTCTTCCGCTACGAGGGGGGGACCGAATGGACCGCCTGCCCCCTCCCCAACGATCGCCGGGTCGAATCGCTGACCGTCTGGAACGGCGCGATCTATGCCAGTTGCTACGACATGGGGCACGTCTTCCGCTTCCAGGGCGAGACCTGGGAAGACCTGGGACGCGTGGGCGAGGAAGCCAACACCCAGACGTACGGTTTTCAGGTCTACCGCGGCGAACTCTACGTCGCCACCTGGGCCACGGGCAAAGTCTTCCGCCTGGGCAGTGACTCGAAGTGGATCGACTGTGGTCGCCTGGGCGAGGAACTCGAGGTCATGGGCATGCTGGTTCACAACGGGCAGTTCTACGCCGGCACACTCCCCCTCGGTGAAGTGCACCGCTACGAGGGAGGCCAGTCATGGAAACGCCTGATCCAGCTCGACACCACTCCCGATGTCAAATACCGCCGGGTCTGGACGATGGCCCAGCATCGCGGCCGGCTCTTCTGTGGCACGCTCCCCTCGGGCAAGGTCTGGTCGTTCTCGTCCGGAACGGTCGTGACCGATGACCGCCAGCTCAAGCCGGGCTGGCATCACCTCGCGGCGATCCGGCAGTCCGGCCGGCTCTCCCTCTTCGTCGATGGTCAACTCGCCGCGAGCGCCGCGCCGCGGGATGGAGTCGAAAACCTGCAGAACGCCGCCATCCCGATCGAACTGGGCCGGGGCGCTGGCGACTACTTCCACGGCCGCATGAGCGACGTTCGGCTCTACTCCGGAGCCCTGTCACCCGAGGCAGTGCAGAAGCTGGCCCAACCCTGAAGTCCAGGCAGCCTCCCATGGCCTCTGCACCAGAATCCCCAACACAGGCGGCCTGGGCGCGAATCTCTCCCGACCGCAAGCCAATCGTCGAAGCACTCTGCGGAGCGATCCGGCGCGGGCTGGGCCGCGGCTATGACGAGGGAGTGCTGTGGGGCCAGCTGGCCTGGTACGTGCCGTTGACGCGGTATCCGGCGGGCTACCACGCGCAACCGGGAACGCCACTCCCCCTCTGAAGCGTCACTGCGACCAAGGGGCATGTCTCGCTGCACCTCATGGGGCTGGGCTGCCAGCCGGGGCTGCGAGAGTGGTTTGAACAAGCCTGGCGGGCGAGTGGCTGCCGGTTCGACATGGGCCAGGGCTGCGTGCGGGTCCGCAAACTCGCGGAGATCCCGCTGGGAGTGGTGGAAGAGGTGATTCGCCGGCAGAGCGTGAAGAAACTCATCGCCGGCTACGAAGCCGCCCGCGCCGCGCCCCCGATGCGGGCCAGCAGTCGGCCCCAGCATCCGGCCCGCAAACAGGCCGCAAACCCGGCTGCGGCCCCGACCAGGCGGCGCGCCTCACCTCCAACCAGGCAGAGTCACCCAGCCCAGCCGAAAGCCCAGCCGAAAGCCCCGTCGCAGGCCCGAACCAAGGCTCAAACAAAAAGCCCGGCCACCAGAAAGACAAAGCCGGACGATCAACCAGGTCTTAGCTCTGTCCCCTTTTCAAAAAAACCAGAATGACCCCTTTTTTGCGTTTGCGGATTGCCGCTTTTTTTCGTGGATTTGCACTACAACC
>CAIUHT010000253.1 GCA_903898975.1 uncultured Planctomycetaceae bacterium | reverse complement strand
TCCACTCTCCACTCTCCACTCTCCACTCTCCACTCTCCACTCTCCACCCGCCACCCGCCACCCGACCCCGCTCCCGTCAAGCACCCCCCTCCAAACCCTCTCACGCCCCCACGGCACCAACCGCCAGTGAGGCACGCGTGCCCACATCCCGCGGCACACAGCCATTCACCCCGGCACCCTGGTCGCCCGTTCGCTCATCGGTCCTCAGCCACAGCGAAAGCAAACGGCATGCCCCGACCATTCGAAAGCTCGCGCGCATTCCCTTCCGCGCATCAGCGGTGTGATTCGTTCACACCCTCGGGGACGGCGTTGGGCCATCCTCCTCATAATCGACCCAATCATCGACCCGCCGGAACGTCCGATTGCTAACCGTTCCTGCATCCCGACACCGGCGTGCCCATCCCCCCACCTCTCGACAGGGTGCGACAGAGATTGCCTGTCACCCCGACCCGCCAACTCCTGCCCTCCGCCCGTCCATTTTGGAGCCCCCGCGCGCGCGGGTCAAGCAGCAGTTTTCCAGATGCGCCATTCTCCAGCCTACCCCACTTGCCAACCCACCCCCCAACTCGCTCGCCATCTCCTCCACTCCCCCCGAATCAACACCCCACCGAGCAATCTCCCCCAGGAAGAGCCTGGCCGCACACCCCATGAGGATTTCTCAACCGAGATCCACCCACGGACAAAACCTTCCCACAATCCCACAGCCCCCACTTTCGCGCCCAACCCCGATCCCCGCCCCCCCAACCCCGATCCCCAACCCCCGCCCCCCCTGAACACTTTACAAATCTCGCTTCACCCCGCTCCCGCCCCTCTCGACACTGCCGCGCCCCCCGCACTAAAAACCGCCCGCTCGGCACCTGCTCGTTTCCCCCCGCTCTCCGCGCCCACTCGATGCCCCCGGCTCTGGTCCGCTTCCTCCTCCTCGCCAGCCTCGCTCCCCTGCTGCTGGTGGGCTGCGCCAGTCCGACCGCTTCCGTCCGCGACCGCCTCCGCGAAGTCTCGGCGGCCTTCCCGCATTGGTCCAGCGCGAACCCCGCTCCCGCTCCCGCCGCCCGCCGCTCCCCCTCGGCTACCGACGCCAAGCTCGCGCTCTCCAACACTCAACTCAAGGTCGAACACCTCGAACTGCAGATCGAAGAGGCCCTGCGGAACAATAACACCCCGCACGCCGCCGCTCTCTGCGAAGACCTGCTCGAACTCGACTCCCGCTCGGTCTTCGCCCACCACCACCTCGCCGTCTTCGCCGATCAACAGGCCCGCTACGCCGACGCCGAACAGCACTACCTCGCCGCCCTCGACGTCGAACCCCGCAATGCCGACCTCCTCAGCAGCCTCGGCTGGTCCTATCTCCTCCAGGGCCGCAGCTCCGAAGCCTTGCAGGTTCTTCAGCAGGCCCTCGTCCACCACCCCGGGCATGCCACCGCCATCTTCAACCTCGGCTGGCTCGCCGGCCTCCAGGGCGATGACTCCCGCGCCATCGCCTACTTCCGCCGCCAGGTCTCCGACGTCGAGGCGGAACAGCTGCTGAACAAGGTCCGGTCGGAAGCCCGCGAACGCCACCTCACCGATCGCTCCAGCACCCCGCTCCAGGCCCCCGATCCCCGCGTCGCCCGCGCTGGCACCCCCCCCACGCCTCCCACTGCCACGCCTCTCCCGCAAGACGAGTCACCCCGCGTCGCCACTCGCACCGTCGCCCCACAGCCCCGAACAACCGAGACCACCGCCGACGCCGTCGAACCCGAGACCGACGCCACCGACCGCGACGCCCCCGACCGCGACACCCCCGTCACCGCCGAGGTCGAGTCCGCCGACCTGCTCGCCGCCGTCAATCCCGACGACGCCACTCCCGCCGTTGTGACCCCTGCCGAGTGGCAACCGCCGCCGGCCAACACTGCTTCCCCCGACGTGCAGCTGGTCGAGAATCTCCACCCCGAAGCAACTCCCCGTCCGCTCAACCACCAGCCCGCCACCTCGACAGAGCCCGTCGCCTCCACCTCGGCCACGCCCGCTCCCCAGCCCGTCACAACGGCCCGCTATCCGCAACCCGCTTCCAGCGCCAACCCTGCCAACCCCCACCCAGCCAACCCCGGCACACTCCACCCCGCTGCACCCAATCCCGGTCCAGCGAGCACTGGTCCAGCCAGCCAGCCCCGCGCCTCGCTGACTCCCGAGCTGACCATGGACGAGGTCTGGCAGATTGGCCGCACGCTGCTCGGCCCCGCCGAGCGGACTGCCGAGCCCCCAGCCCCCCG